>JAQBPF010000398.1 GCA_028287665.1 Deinococcus sp.
GATCCGGCGCGTCGGCCCCGACAATGTGGTGTGCGTGGTGGTGGAACCCATCCAGGGCGAGGGCGGCGTCAACATTCCGCCCCCCGGTTTTCTGAGCGGCCTGGGGGAACTGTGCCGCAGATACGGCATCGTGGTCATTGCCGACGAGATCCAGACCGGACTGGGCCGCACGGGCCACTGGTTCGAATCGGCGGCGCAGGGGCTGGACGCCGACATCATTACGCTGGCCAAACCGCTGGGCGGCGGCATGACGGCCGTGGGCGCCACCATCGTGCGCCACACCATCTACAAAAAGATGTTGGGCGGCCTGAGCAGCAAGCGCCACTCCAACACCTTCGGCGGCGGGGCACTGGCCATGGCCGTGGGCCTGAAATCGCTGGAATATCTGATGGAAAACGACCTCCCGGCCCGCAGCCTGCGCCTGGGAGCCGAAGGGCTGGCCCGCCTCAGAACCATTCAGGCGCAGCATCCCCGCCTGCTGGAAGATGTGCGCGGCCAGGGCCTGCTGCTGGCCATGCAGTTCAAGCCGATGCTGGGGCTGCCGCTGCCCGATGTCCTCAAGGAACTGGTGTTCGAGGCCACCGCCATTCTGGCCCTGCGTGAGCTGCACGTCAGCGGCGTGATGGGCAACCTGAGCCTGAGTTCCAAGCGTACCGTGCGCCTGACCCCCGCGCTGGATATGCCGCAGGACGTGTTCGACACCATGATGAACCGCGTGGCCGACTTTGCCGCCCGCAACCCCGCAGCAAGGAATATCCTGACCAATACGCCACCGGCGATGACCGCCAGGCTGGCCAAATTTGCGGCGAGCAAACCGAAGAAACGCACCCCCAGCGACGGCTGAGCCGCCCGGCGAAGGCACAAGACAGAGGATGGACCGTGGGAGAGCGTCAACCACGGTCCATCCTTTCCGCTTGATTGCCTGGCCTGCTGGGCGTCTTTACAGCTTGGTCAGTTTCGGATACTTCTGAATCGCCTCATCCTCGCTCAAAAATTCGCCCTTGGCATCCGGGCTCCACACCACTTCGGCGCGGATCAGGTCGCCGGGAGTCACGCTGCTGATGGCGTTGAGGGCGGCCCGGACCTCGGCGGCGTTGGTCACGCCCGCAGGGGGCAGATTGTCGAGGGCGTGGGCCGCAATGGCGATGGTCACGGCCAGATACAGATCGCCGGAATCCTGGTCGGCCTTGTAGTCTTCCCGGTGCTGGTAACCCGTGTTGACATCCTTGTTCTGATAGTTGCTGGTGGTCTGTTCGGTGAAGGCGGAGCGGGCTTCAGTGGCCCACGCGCCCACCTGCGAATCGGCGGCGTTGGCGGCCCCCTGGGCGCGTTCCACGTTGCCGTACACCCAGCGGTCCGGATGACGCAGGGCCACCAGGGCGGCTTCCTGAAGCATCCGGGCCAGCCCTTCGTTGCTGTCGGGATCGCCGGTTTGGGCCACGTGTTGCAGCGCTTTTTTGACCTCGTCTCCCTCGGCCATCAGAATCTGGACGCTGACCGCCTGCGCCGTGCCGCTCATGCCCGCCAGCCCGCCGCCGCGTGTCAGGGCGCGTGCGCCGCCGCTGGTCGCCATATTCCGGCGCATGTAGCCCACCACCATAAACACCACGATGGCAAAGAGGATCAGCCCGCCGAGGCCAAACCCACCGCCACCGCCGCCGTAATAGCCGCCCCCGCCCGAGTTGACGATGATGGGGCCACTGTAGCCGCCGCCGCTGTAGCCGCCGCCACTGTAGCCGCCCCCACCGCCACTGTAGCCGCCTCCCCCACCGCCCGACGAACCGCCGGAACTGCTGCCGCCGAACCCGCCCCCAGACTGGGCCGAGGCTGTGCTCTGAAGGGTCAGGGCTCCGAGAACCAGGACGAAGGCAGCAAACAGCAGCAGCAACACGGAGAGAGGCCGCGGGCGGAACAGAGGTTGAAAGCGGGGCATGATGGCACAGTGTACGGGCCAAAGCCGGACAAGGTTCCAGAATCGTGAGGGCGGCCTTTAGATGAGCGGCCTCTCTGGGGACAGGTACACTGCCGGACATGAACGATTCTGCACCCACCCCGTCCATTGTCCTGACCACCGAGCAGTGGCAGTCTTTTTTGGCCAGTCTGTACGAGCGCGGCGACAAACTTGATCTGCGCGAAGAGGGCGGCATCTATCATCCCCGCAAGGAAGCTGTAGACGCCTATGTGTTCAGCGGACACGCCGAGGCCCTGCTGAGCAGCGAAGTTGACGGCGACGTGTGGGGCACGCTAGAAGACATCGAAGAAACGGCCTCCACCGAAGAGGAAGCGTGGCAGAAGATCGTGGCCTTTTATCTGGAACGGGGCTGCGTGCTGATGGAGGTGCAGCCGGAGGAAGAAGGCGAAACGCCCGACCAGTGGTTGATTGCCGAACGGTTGGCGCGGCGGCTGGGGCTGATGGCCGCAGAGTAACGCCCTTCTTGATCAGCAGCCCCTGACAGCCGGAAGTGTCAGGGGCTGTTCCTGGGCGGATTTGTCTTGATTCCCCCTGCGTCAGAAAGCCCCCTGAATTCATGGCAGAAAGCCCCACACCTCATCGCCAGTCTTTCAGAGCCCATAACTGGCCCGCAGGCGTCTCAATCCTGCCCGAAAGGAAATGCGCTGCATCGGCAGGTCGCGCAACAGCACAGGCGTCAGGCCCTGTTGTTGGAGGCCCTGCAACAGCAGATCCAGCAGTTCGGGCGTGACTGCGGGGCCGTCGTGCAGCAGGATTACGCTGCCCGGACGAACCTGTCGCAGGACAGACGGGGCCAGTTCGGAGGCAGGCACACTGGTCCAGTCGCGGCCTTCCACGTCCCACAGGGCAATCTGACAGTGGGCCAGACGGGCCAGCAGGCGGGTCAGGGGGCTGTGGCCGCCGTAAGGTGGACGGAACAGCAATCCCGACTGCCCTGCACGCGGATGCCAGCGCACCTGCGCCCACTCCAGCCACGGGGGCAGCAGCAGCGCCGGACGGTGCCAGAGGCCGTGTGCCTCCAGTTGATGGCCCGCGTCCGCCAGAGCCCACATCAGGTCCGGATGTGCGGCGGCGTGTGGAGCGGTCACAAAAAATGTGGCGGGGGCCTGGTGTCTGGCCAACACGGCAAGCAGTTCGGGCGTGCGGTCACTGGGACCATCATCAAACGTGAGGGCCACACGGGGCCGGGTCCGGGGGCCGGGACCAAGCGCCCCCCATCCGGCAGCGCGGCCCAGCACATCGGCAGCCAGCACCGCCAGGGCCAATGCGCCGCCGACGTTGATCCAGGGGGTAAGACGGTGGGGGGGGGTCATAGTCCGCCTTCAGAGTGAAATTTGGCCGACAGCACTGGGCCAGTGAGAACAGGTCATTCCTGTCGGTGGTCTGGAGTAGGACCGGGCCGCCTTGCTGCGCCAGTCTGCTAGGTCTGAACCGCCGTGGGAAAGGCCCGCCGGAACACAGCGTAGGCACTGGCGGTGGTCAGGGCCAGCACGGCACCCACCACAAACGGACCATTGACGCCGAGGGTCTGGTAGGCCAACGCTCCGATCACCGGGCCAAAAGCTGTTCCGGCATTTTCGACGGTCATCAGTGCGCCCCATGCGGCGGGGCGTTCGGCCTCGGGCAGCGTGCCGGTGACCAGGGCCGACCACCCCGGCGTGACGCAGCCGTACCCGATCCCCAACACCGCCGCAATGGGATAAAAGGCCCAGATGGGGGGCAGGGTCGCCACCAACACGAAGGCGGTGCCGATCAGGGCGAAACCGCTTGCCAGCACCAGACGGGCGCGGCCCCGGTCGGCAATCCTTCCGGCAAACGGGATGGTGGCGTAGGCAATAAGGCCGCCCAGCGCCAGAATAGACACCAGCGGCCAGTACTCTATGCCCAGTTTTTTGGCAATAGGAAACAGCAGCGGCCCGATCAGCGACAGGGTTCCGGTTTGCAGCAGGGCCGCAGGCATCAGCGGCAGCAGGGAGCGGGCCACCCGGCGCACACTGTCCCGGCTGGGCGTGGAGGGCGTTTCGTGCTGACGAACCCGCCGCATCGGCATCAGCAGTGCCCCGCCGATAGCCAGCAGTTGCAATCCACCCGCCAGCAACAAAGGAAAGTTGCCGCCCTGCTTGCCAATCGCGCCGTATACCAGAACGCCCACCCCAATCATGGGCAGGGCAAACATGGTGACTGTAGACAGCGCCCGTCCGCTGTAGCCGGGTTTGCTGGAGTCGGCTGTCAGGTTCACGACCCCCGGCCACATCACGCTGAAGCCCACCCCGTGGAGCGCCGCCAGCACAATCAGCAGCCAGAAGGTATGGGCAAAGGTCAGCAGGCTCAGCGCCAACAGGCTCAGCAGCGCCCCGCTTGCCACCACAGGCCGCAGCCCATAGCGGGAAATAGCGGCTCCCGCTGGGCCGCGCATCAGCGTATCGGCCACCAGATGGGCGGTCAGCGCCGCGCCTGTGGCCGTCAGCGGCAGCCCCAGCTCGGAATGGGCCACCAGGGGCAGATACCCCACATAAATCCCGTTGCGGACGAATTCGGCGCAGGCCACCGCCAGCGTGGCCCCCAACACAGGCACCAGCGTGCCGGGTTGCAGCGGAATCCGGTCAGAGAGTGGCCGCTTGCCCACCGTCATACACGCCCTCCGGAACAAGATGAGCAGCCGGAGTTGACAGCAGATGGGGGCCGCATGAAGATGACCCTACGAACACCTGCTAGCCTGTCCGGGTGCCGGAATTCTCGGTTGTTATTCCTGCGCGCAACGAAGCGGTGTATTTGCCCCTGACGTTGCGTGCACTGGAACGTCAGACCCAAGCCCCCCGTGAAGTGATTGTCGTGGACAACGGCAGCCGTGACGCCACCGCCGAGGTGGCCCGCTCGTGGGGAGCCACTGTGATCGATTGCCATGAACGTGGCGTGGCGCGTGCCCGACAGGCTGGACTGGACGCCGCGCAGGGCGACTGGGTGGCCTCCACCGACGCCGACTCCCTGCCTGCCCCCGAATGGCTGGAGCGCCTGAACGCTGCCGCCGAGGGCCGGGTGGCTCTGTACGGCCCCATGCGCTTTTCGGGGTTGCGCCGCCCGCTGCCTCAGATTTCGGAAACGGCCTACAACCTGTTTTTGCGCCTGTGCGTGCTGGCCGACAAACCCAATCTGGCCGGAGCCAACATGGCCTATTCGCGCGTGGCCGCAGACCTTGCCGGGGGCTACCCGGTGGTCGAGGCCTACGAGGATATTCTGCTGGGGCAGGCACTGGCCCGCCTGGGCACGGTGGCCTACGTGCCCGGCGCACTGGTCGAAACGAGTGCGCGGCGGTTGGAAGGCGGACTGATTCCCTTCCTGTGGCGGCACGCGCAAAATATCAGCGGTCATAGACGAGGCTACTTCGAGGAGTAACAGCCTCTGCGGGTAGGGAAAACGCCGCGCTGTTGGACATCCCCAGCGCCCGTGCATACACTTCCAGAACCTGTTCGGCCACACCGCCGGGCGTGGTGGTCTGACCAAAATCACGGGCGCCTGCCGACAGCTGTTCCCAGAGCGCCGAATCCCCCAGCACATCGCGGGCGTGCCGGACCAGCGCGTTCACATCACCCGGCATGGTGAGGTAGCCGCTGCGCCCGTGGGCCACACCGCTCAGCGTGCCGCGTGCGCCGACTGCCACCACAGGTACGCCCATCAGCTGCGCTTCTTGCAGCACCAGGCCCTGCGTTTCGGTGTCGCTGGCAAACAGGAACAGTTCCGCAAGGCGGTAATAAGCTCCGATCTCGGTCCAGGGACGCACGCCCAGGAAGGTCACTCGCTCCAGAATGCCGAGTTGCTGGGCATGGGCTTCCAGGTGAACCCGTTCCGGCCCTTCACCCAGAATCACCAGATGCGCGTCCGGCAACTGAGACAGCGTATCGAGCACCAGATCGAAGCGTTTTTCACGGGCCAGACGGCCCACACTCAGGATGCGGCGCGTGCCCGCAGGCCAGGGATTCAGAATGGGCGGCGCCGCCTCCAATCCTCTGGGATCAATGCTGGTCGGAATGACCACCGGGTGCCGCACGCCCATATCGCGCATCACGTCCAACATGCCGGTGGTGGGCACAATCACGGCATTGGCCCGCCCGTAGAGCTGCCCCGACACCCGCGAGACCAGCCTGGTCATGCGGTCAAAGGAAGTCAGGCCCGGCACATAATGCGTATAGGCCGCCAGATGCGTGTGATAGGTGGCGATATGCGGCACCTGCCATTTGCGGGCCAGCCGCACGCCTGCCAGCCCCAGCGTCAGGGGCGTATGCGTATGCACGATGTCGTACTTGCGCTCAAAGTCTCTGCGGGTGGGCCACGCGAGGCGGTAGGTGGGCAGGAACATATAGCGCAGGCTGGAAATGCGGTAAACGTCGGTCCGGGTATCCACATGCTCGGGGAACTCGGGGGCCACCACATCGACGTGGTGTCCGCGCGCCCGCAGCTCGTCGCTGAGCAGGCCCACACTGGTCACGATGCCGTTCTGATCCGGCAGGAAAGTATCGGTAAAGAGACCAATTCGCAGGGGGCGTTCAGTCAGCGCCGCGCCTTCGGTGAGGGCAGCAGCCTGAGACGGGCGGGCGGGCTGAAGGGGACCGCGAGTCATCCCCACCTCCCGCCGCCACACGCCATGCTCGCCGGGGTGCTCGCCATTACCAACTGGCCCTTCGAGATAAAGGAAAACTGAAGCATCGTTAGACAGGAGCATACCTTGATCAGCATGAGAGCGTGCTGTCAGATGGGTGCAACCCCGCCGCAATGCCGCTACAGTCAGGGCCATGCCCGCCTTTTCCCGTTCATTGGTCCTGCCCCTGCTCCTCCGCGCGGGGGCATTTGGCACGCTGTACGGCGGCGCTCCGGGCGAACCCTCTCTGGGCCTGACCGTGCCCGTAGAGTCGGCGGCGGAATTGAGCACAGTCCTACAGGCGTTGGAGGAAGCCAGGATTCAGGCCACCTTGCTGATTTCAGTGAAGCTGGCCCGCACCGCCGCAGACCTGTTGCAGGCGGCCACCCAGGCCGGACACGAGATTGCCGGAAGTGGGCCGCCCACCGGAATCAGTGGGCTGGAAGCGGCAGCCGGGCAACCGGTGACCCTCTGGGCGCTGGAAGGGGCGGCCCTGACCCGTGCGAATCTGGCGGCCCTGAGGCGCGGGGGCGTGCGGCCTCTTCCCTTTCCGCTGGCGGCGGCGCAACCGGGGCAAACGCTGCGGGTGCTTCCAGATGATCTGGCCGCCACCTTGCCGGAACTCAAGGCACTGGGCTACCGCGCCGCGCCCGTGCGGGCCATTCCCGGCCTGCGCCCCGCCTCGCCCCGTGACCTGCTGATTCATGTGTACACCCGCACCGTAGAAGACCGCTTTGCCCGTGAGCACCATGTCATTGACCTGGCCCAACGTGCCGACGGCGTGATGCGCGTGGCCCCGCGCTCGGAGGTGATGCCGCCGCTGCCCCTGCCCCCACACACCCCCACCGCCGAACTGCATCTGCACTCGCCGCGCATCGTGGGCATCAGTACCCGCAGTGCTCTGGCCGCCTACCGCGCCTACCAACGCAGCCTGAAAGACGTGGCGGCGGCCCTGCAAACCCGGCCCGAACTGGCTGACGCTCAGGCCGTGTACGCCGTCACGCTGTTTCATGGCCCACTGGAAAAGAGCGGCTTTACCCTGCTGGACTTGCCACCCCAGCAGGCACGGTGGTTCGGCTTCGGCTTCCGCCTGTTGCGGGCGGTGTACGGCACGCCCAGGCCCCCAAGCGAGGGAACGCCGAAAATGGCTTGGATGGAGAGGGAAGCGTTTCTGGCGCGGCATGGGTAGGGCATCTGACCCTACTCAATTCCAAGATTTTTGTCCGCTGGAGTCGATAAATAGCATTAAAAACCCACTTAATCTCTTGAAAACAGGCTATTCGTTTCTGGAATCCAGAAATAAAAAATAGTGATTTGCCCAAATTTATCGTTATCTAAAGAAATAAGCACCTTCTCTTGATCGCCTAGAAACTCACCAATGACTAGCTCTGAGTCCAAAATCTCGTCTGGGTACAAGCTTTTCATAAGCTGAGTTTCCGAAAGACACCATTCCAAATTGTGGACGATTAAACCCCATTGCCTATAGATGATATCCTCATAAATCACCATCCTGAAAGAAACACGCCATAAATCCAATAGGTCTTGAGGGTAAACATGCGCGTTTCGATCCGCCACATTTCCAGTGGCGGGAATGATAGACGATACATATTGCGTAGTTTCTATTCCAGACGGCATCATCGGCAGTTTTGAACTCTTTTCAATAACCGTTCTTATAGTTGAATTCTCCGACATCTTAAAATCTTCAATAATTTGAAGTAAAGAACGGTTTTTAGCCTATCCCGGCAACGTAAACACCAGCGTCGTTCCCTGTCCCGGCACGCTCTCCACATCCAGCTGGCCGCCTGCCAACGCCACCCGTTCGCGTAGCCCGATGAGGCCCAAGTGTCCGGCCTGAGCGCGGGCCTGTGCCTGATCTGGCGTAAAGCCTTGCCCATCGTCGGTAATGGCAACCCGCACCCCATCCGGCGTGTACTGCACGCGAATGGCGGCACTGAGGGCACGGGCGTGCTTGTCCACGTTGTTCAGGGCTTCCTGCGCCAACCGGAACACGGTCAGTTCGATGGTGGGCGGCAGGCGGCGGTCTTGCCCTGCCACCTCCAGGCGGGTGTCGGTGACGGCCTGAGTCGCCAGCCATTCCAGCGCAGGCAGCAGCCCAAGGTCGTCCAGCACGCTGGGGCGCAGGTTGCGGGCAAATCGGCGCACGCTTTCTATGGCGTTGTCGAGGTCGGCGCGAATATCGTCGGCGCGGGCGCGTTGCTCTCCGGTCAGGTCGCGGGCCAGGCGGGCCACGCGGCGGGTCGTGGCGGTCAGCACCTGCGCGGTGTCGTCGTGCAGTTCGCGGCTGATGCGGCGGCGTTCTTCCTCCTGCGCCTGCGTAAACAGCGTCAGGTAGGTACGGAGTTCACTCTGACGGCTGGTGGCGGCTTCCAGCGCCTGCCCGCGCCGGGTAATTTCGTCGGCCAGCGTCTGCAATTCGCTCAGATCGCGGGCCACCATCAGCACCGAGGGCGCGGCGGCAGGCTGTCCGGGCGTTCGCACCGCACTCAGGCGCACTTCCAGCCGAATCGGGTGATCGGTGCCGCCCACCTCTATTTCGGCGCGCCCCCCCACAGCACGCACGCGGGCGGCGTCCAGCGCGGCATGCAGGGCGGGGCGGGTCGCCGGGGTCGCCAGCATCAGCAGCGGTTGCCCGGTCAATGGCCCCAGCAGCGGCCCCAGCAGCGCGGTACTGGCGGGGTTGGCGTAGGTAATCACGCCGCCCTCATCGGCAGACAGGATCAGATCGTGTGCCCCTTCCGCAAGCTGGCGGTAGCGGGCTTCCTCGCGGGCCAGGGCCGACAGCAGGCGCTCGCGGGTCAGGGTCAGCGCGATCTGATCGGCCACACTGCGGGCCAGTTGCAGCACCCGGTCGCTGGGTGGGTCGGTGCCGGGGTCGTCGGCGTACAGAAAGCCCAGCACATCGTCGCCGCTGCGGAGGGGCACGATCAGGGCGCTGCGGGCCACCGGAAGCGCGTGCTTGCGCGTCAGCGGACGCGGCCCCCGGCCCACTTGGGCATTCAGACCCGCCAGATCAGCCTCACTGGGCGAGTGCAGATTGAAGGCGGCGCAGCGGCTCACGCTTCCCGCTTCGTTGGTCAGGGCCAGCAGCCCGCGTGAGGCATTCATCGCCAGCACCGACAGGCGCACGGCTTCGGTCAGCGTGGCGTCCGACTGATCCTCGGCCAGCAGGCGGCCCACATTCAGCAGCACGGCGGCTTCTCGCTCGCGGCGCAGTTCTTCCTCGTACAGGCGGGCGTTGGCAATGGCGAGGCTGGCCTGCGCGGCAAACACTTCGGCCAGCGCCAGGTCGTCGGCGTCCAGCGGCAACGGCTCGCGGAAATACAGCGTAAGAGCGCCGAAAATGCCCGCCCCGGTTTGCAGCGGCAGGCCCACCACGCCCCGGAACGGGTACGCGCCCTGCGCCAAGAGTTGCCGGGTGTAGCGGCTGCCTCCGCCGAGGCCTCCGGTAATAGCACCCTCGGTTTGAGGATCGGCGTGGTCACGGGGTAAGTCGCGGGCGGCCACCATCGCGCGGCGCTCCACGGCCCTGCCAGTCACGCCCGCGCCGACTTTGGCCCGCACCCGAAGCACATATTCGCTGGGCAGGCCCACAGCGTTGCGGATAATCAGGGTTCGTCCATCGGGCAGAAGTTCCGATACACCCGCCGCGTCGGCGCGGAACAGGGTCACGGCCCGCTCCAGCAGTTGCGCCAGCGTATCGGCCAGATGCAGGCTGCCCGCCAGGGCCGCGCCCGCCTCGCGCAGGGCTTCGGCGGCTTCTCGTTTGCGGGTTTCTATGCCGTACAGGCGGGCGTTGTCTATGGCAAGGCTGGCCTGCTCAGCCAGCGCCAGCACCAGGCGGGCGTCATCCTCGCTGGCGCTGGCCCCCAGCGTGCGGCTGTCGACGTACAGCAGGCCCAGGGGCCGCCCCCGCGCCGTCAGGGGCGCAATAACAGCGGCCACCGGATCCAGTTCCGCCAGCCCCGCCGCCAGAGGCGTCCCCGAATCCCGCCCACGCTCGAAGCGGATGGCCTCGCCGCGCTGCACCAGCCGCTCGAAGCTGACCGGGCCGACGCCGATGCCACCCGAAAATTCGCCCTCGAAGCCGTGCGTAAAAATCTCCCCGGTGCGTGCCCCCGCCTCCCCAAATTCGCTGAACAGGCCCACGAAAGCCCGCCCGAAGCCCAGGGCCAGCGCCGCGCTGCGGGCCGTGACGGTCAGCACTTCCGGCAGATCGAGGCTTCCGCCGAGGCTGCGAACCAGGCCCTCCACCGTTTCGGCCACCCGGCCCCGCCCCCGCCGGGCTTCCCGCGCCTGCACGCCCTCCAGCGCCAGCGCCAGCAGCGGTGTCAGCCCCAGCAGGCTGTCCACGCCCGCCGGATCAGCACCCACGAACTCCAGCACCCCCGCGCCGAAGGGCAGGCAGGCCAACATGCCTTCTTCCAGCACCTCGCCGCTCGCCAACGCCCGCGCCGCCAGGGTTCCGTCACTGAGGGCCAGCCCGCGCCCTTCCTCGGCCACCGGAATCAGCGAGCCGCCCGACACGGCCCACACCCGCACGCCGTGTGCCCGCACCGTGCGGCAGGCGTACTCGGCCAGGGCCGCGCCGTAGGTTTGAACATCCAGCGCAGCACTGAGGCTCAGCGGAAAGGCAGGCAGAGGAAGTGCAGACGGCACAGCAGTCATGGTTGGGTCTAGTTTAGGGCGCATGACCTCTGAACCCAAGCCAGTACATCAATCCAACCTGGTGCAGCCCATCGTTCCCGAACTGTATGTCTCCGATCTGGCCCGCAGTTTGACGTTCTATACCGCTGTCATCGGCTTTGCGGTGCGCTATAGCCGCCCAGAAGAACGCTTTGTTTACCTGGAGTTGGGGGGAGCAGAATTGATGCTGGAGCAGCCGACCTTGCCCGAACGCACCTTTTTGGCAGGCGAGCTGGTGTTTCCGTATGGGCGGGGCATGAATCTGTCTGTGCCTGTGCCGGATGTAGACGCCGTGCATGGGCGGGTCAGGGAGGCCA
>JAQBPF010000406.1 GCA_028287665.1 Deinococcus sp.
GCCAAAGGATTGCTGCTGGCGGCCATAGAAGACCCCGATCCGGTGTTTTTCCTGGAAGCCATCAAGCTGTACCGGAGCACCAAAGAAAGCGTGCCCGACGGCCATTACACCATTCCTTTGGGCAAGGCGCGGATCGTGACGGAAGGGAACGACGTCACGGTGGTGACCTACGGAGGCATGGTGGAAGTCAGCGTGAAGGCCGCCGAAGCCGCCCGCGCCCACGGCATCGGCGTGGAAGTCATCGACCTGCGGACGCTGGTGCCGATGGATTTGGAAACGGTGCTGATTTCGGTGGCCAAAACGGGCCGCGCTGTGGTGGTTACCGAAGCGCCCCGCACCGGCGGCTTTCATAGCGAGATCAGCGCCAACATTGCCGAACACGCCATAGACAGCCTCCGCGCCCCGATCCTGCGCGTGACCGGCTACGACGCGCCCTATCCACCCTTTACCGCCATCGAGGACGTGTACCGCCCGAATGCGGTGCGGGTGGCGCGGGCGATTCGGACAGTGATGGGGTACTGATCTGGAGATAGAAAGCAAAAGCATGAGCTGGCGTTGGGGCTGCCACACCGCCGGTTCTCCTGCCAGAGGCCTTCACTCCACCCCATCAAAACCCACAATCCCGCCCATCCAGACCTGAAACGATAGAGAGCATGAGCCTCCGCTCTCTGTCTTCCCTGTTGTTCCTCGCGTGCTCTGGCCTCGCCGGGGCAGCGTCCCCCCTGGCTTCTTCTGCCCTGCCCCCGTTTGCCAGTGTGCCCGCTATCCGGCACGAGTACCAGCGCCTGAACAACTGCGGCCCGGTGACGGTGGGCATGGCCCTGAGCCGTTGGGGCGGCACGCTGACCCAGTACCAGATTGCGCCTGTGCTGAAGCCCAACAAGGGTGATGTGAACGTCACGCCGCCCGAATTGGCCGCCTACGCCCGCACACAGGGGATGCAGACCCATCTGGCGACCAACGGCAGCCGCGCCCTGCTGAAGCGTTTGCTGGCCGCCGGATTCCCGGTCATCGTCGAAACGTGGTTTGTGACGGAAGACAGCGGCGGCATGGGCCACTACCGCCTGCTGACCGGCTACGACGACGCCAAGCAAAAATTCACGGCGCTGGATTCTTACCTGGGCAAGCTGAGCTTCACCTATACCCAGTTGGATGAACTGTGGCGGGCCTTCGGGCGCACGTATCTGGTGGTGTCGCCGCCAGAGCAGGAAGAAGAATTGCGCGGGCTGCTGGGGTTCCGGGCCGATCCGGTGCTGGCAAAACGGCAAGCCCTGCGGGTGGCGGTGGCCGAGGCGGGGCGCAAAAATGACGCGATTGCCTGGCTGAATGTGGGCAACGCGCGATTGGCGTTGGGCGATTCTAAGGGCGCAGTCCGGGCCTACGATCAGGCTTTTGCCAGCCCCGCAGACGCCGCACTTGACCCCACCCGGCCTGCCCGCACGGTGGGGGGCTTGCCCTGGCGGACCCTCTGGTATTCCTTTGGGCCACTGGAAGCCTACACCCGCACGGGCCGTACCGCCGAGGTCTTGCGCCTGACGAACGCCGTGCTGCAAGACGCCCCCAACCACGAGGAAATCCTGTATTGGCGGGGCCGCGCCCTGGCCGTGCAGGGTCAGAGTGCCAAGGCAAAAGTGGCCTACCGCGAAGCCCTGCGAATCCGGCCTGGGTTTGGCGCGGCGCGGGTGGCGCTGGCAAAACTCAGCACAGCACAACCAGTCCAAGAGACTGAAGCGCAGTTGGGCGGTTGAACCACACCTGTTGCCAGAAAAAAACCGCCCCCTCTGAGTCAGTGGGGCGGTTTTTTTGATTCTGGTGTTACTTCTTGGGAGCGTCTATCGTGTTCGCCACTTTGGCAGGGCGCATCGGTGTTTTTTGCACCGTGGTCGTACCAATACTGGCCGTTTCCTTGGCAACCTGACGGTTGATCAGAATCTGCTGTCCAATTCCGATCAGGGTGCTGAAAATGATGTAGATGGTCACGCCTGCGGGGAAGGTCAGAGCGAAGTACAGGAAAATCAGGTAAATGAAAGCCTGCTGGCGGAACATATCGGGGTTCTTGCGCGTGGTCACGTACAACTGACCCAGGTTTACCAACAAATAGATGAGCGCCAGAATGTAGAACGGGTCGGGAATGGCAAGATCAGGCAGCCAGAGGAAGCCGCTGTCGAATTCAAAGTTACGGATGGTCGACCACAGGGCAATCAGCACCGGGAAGGGCACAAAGGTGCTGAAGCATCCCGCCGGATTGAAGTTGTAATCGCGGTAGACCTGCTGCATTTCGGCCTGCATGGCCCGCTGCGACTCAGGGTCTTTGTTGCCCTTGTACTTGTCCTGCACTTCCTTGATCTTGGGCTGCATGACCTGCATCCGGGCAGTGGTGCGGCCCTGCGCCTGCATCAGCGGCCACATCACGAGGCGCAGCAATATGGTCAGCAACACCAGCACCAGACCCCAGTTGCCGATGACCTTGTACATGGCTTCCATCAGCTTGACGATATAGAGGCTGATCTGGCCGAAAATATTGGGCTTGAACAGTCCAGGCAAGCTGGTATAGCCGCTCTGATACAGGTGGATCAGTTCGTTTTTGCCGCCGTAGACTTCCAGGTTGCTGGCGGCGGGCAGGGCTACGCTGATCAGGCCCTGTGTGCCGCCCGTCAGCGTTGCACTGGCAGCAGTTCCCGCTTGGGGCCGCACAATCAGGGCGTGTGCCAATTGGCTGGGGTTTTCC
Source organism: Deinococcus sp. (assembly GCA_028287665.1). Taxonomy (GTDB): domain Bacteria; phylum Deinococcota; class Deinococci; order Deinococcales; family Deinococcaceae; genus Deinococcus. The sequence continues at coordinate 2,729 of JAQBPF010000406.1, forward strand.
TGCAACGCCGCATATTGAATGTTCTGAACGGTCGTGCTGCCGTTGCCCTGCACGCTGGCAGGTTCACCACCCACGGGCACGGCCTGTACGCGGGGATTATCAGCCTTGCCCAGTCCGGGGAACAACATATTTACACGGTCTGGCCCGCCCGTGACGGCAGTTTTGACATCGATCTTGAAATTGCGGGGGTGCAGCGTCACCGTTTTGGTCACGGCCACTCCACCCTGCGTGTAGCGGAACACGGCGTCCTGACGGTTCTGCGCGATGTCCTGGGTCAGCTGAGGCACGGTGGTTTCGGCGGCGGTGGCCGGATCGAGGGGGCCGCCCTTGAGGGCAAACGCCCGGCGGTCTGCGGGAAACACAGGTGCGCCGCCGCCCTGCACGGCAGGCTGGCCCACCATGTTCACCAGACCCTTCTGGGTTTTCAGGGTCGTGAAGTCGTAACCGTTCGCACCCTTTTTGATGTACGGCGTACCCGCATTCTGCTTGATGTACCAGCCGATCACTTCACCGCGTGCATTGAACACCACGTCCTGAAGATTGCTGGTCGCAATAAATTCGTCGCCGGGAACGCCGTCGAAGTCGGCCTTGATCCATTCGGGCGTGATGGCCTTGCCGAAGGTGGGAAGCGGGCCAGTCTGACCGCATCCAGTCAGGAGCAGCAAACCGAGGGCGGTCAGGGGAAGCAGATGTTTTGGTTTCATGGTTTGGGTTTTCCAGCGGTGGGATGGGCCGGGTCAGCCGTGGGGGTGCGGGCCGCCGAGCCGAGATGGGCCGGGAACTGTGCCGATGTTCGGGCAGGAAACTGAACGGGCACCGGATCGAAGCCGCCCGGCACCAGTGGATTGCAGCGCATGACCCGCCAAGCGGCCAGCCACCCGCCCCGCACGGCCCCGAAGCGTTCGATGGCCTCCAGAGCGTACTGCGAACAGGTCGGTACAAAACGGCAAGTGGGCACCGGCTTCAGCGGCGAGAGCTGGCGCTGATAGCCGCGCACCACGCGCACCATGCCCCGCGCCACCAACCCCAGAGAAGGAGTGGCAGCAGGGGGCGGTGGAGATGTGGTCGGAATCTGCTTCATGCGGAAGATTCGCCTGGAGTTGCGGCTTGGGTCACAGGGACAGATACGGGCTGAGAACGGCCAGAGTTCCCGCCCTTTGCCCCGCCAGCACCCTTTTTCACGCGGCCCGGCGCTTTGGCCAGCGCACGAATCAGGGCGGCCTTCAGGGCTGGAAAGGGCACTGTGAGAACGCCGGGATTGGGCAACAGAATGGCCCGGCAGGGCGGAAGGCCGCCCTCCAGGGTTCGCAATGCCTCACGCACCCGGCGGCGGGCACGGTTGCGGTCTACAGCACGTTTCAGGGTTTTTTTGGAAATGACAACGCCGATGATGGCGCGGGGTTGCCACGTTTCGCCGTAGCGCGGGCGGTAGTCGGTGAGGCGCAACGTAAACAGCGGATCGCGCACCGCCACGCCCTGCTGGCGCACCTTGCGGAACTCGCGGTCGCCACGCAAAGAATCCAGCGCCACCGGGCGGCGGGGCCGCTCCTGCATGGCGCTGGACTGATCGGGCGTGACGATAGACGCTTCCTGTAGGGGGAGGCGCTTACTCGTCGGCGACGGTGAGTTGCTGACGGCCCTTCGCACGGCGGCGTGCGAGGATGTTGCGGCCAGCTTTGGTCTTCATGCGGGCGCGGAAGCCGTGGGTTTTGGCCCGTTTGCGGACATTGGGTTGGTAGGTACGCTTCATGTGCTCTCTCCTTCGTTCGCGGCGGACGGGAGGATTCACGCCCCCGCACCGCTGCTGGCTGTCCCGCTGGGTTCCGGCAATCAGCTGCTCCGACTGTCTTCCACCTGCGGCCCTGCCCAGACCTGTTCGGCCCGCGATCTTGCGCCCCCTCTAGAGGGCAAACTCTGGGAGTGTAGCACGAGCGGCGGCGGGCAGAAAAGGGGGACAGGCAGACAGTGAGGCAGCGGCGAAAGAGTGAGGCTCGGTGGCCTTAAGAGGTGCGGCTACGGCCTCTGGGACACAGGTAAAGCACAGGCAAGCCACAATACAGGCAAGGTTTCGTAGATTCTCTCTCCCAGCCGGTCAGCGCCTCAGCCACCCCGCCGCCCAGCGCGTCACGACGGGCATCACCAGATAAGTCATGG
>JAQBPF010000409.1 GCA_028287665.1 Deinococcus sp.
GCCAAAGCGGGGGGTGTCCACGCCGCGCCGCGCGATTTCCTCGATGGGCATACAGCCGTCAAAAAACTCCAGCTTTTCCCAGTCGTGCGGCGTGTGGGTGCGGGCCTGCTCCAGCGCCCCGAAAAAGGTCAGGTATTCGTCTTTAGTAAAGGGGCAGTTGATGTAATCGGCGCTCTGGTCGTAACGTCCGGCCTTCCAGGCCACCTCGAAGTTGATGCTTTCGGCGGCGATCACGGGGGCAGCGGCGTCGTAAAAGCTGAGGCGCTCGCTTCCGGTCAGGCGGGCCACATCGGCAGCCAGGGCATCGGAGGTCAGCGGGCCAGAGGCGATGATCGTGATGCCTTCCGGCACGGCGGTGACTTCCTCACCCAGAACCTCGATCAGAGGATGCTGACGCACCAGTTCGGTCACGCGCCCACTGAATTCGTCGCGCTCTACGGCCAGCGCGTTTCCGGCGGGCAGGCGCGAGGCGTCGGCAGCCCCCACGATTTTTCCGCCCACGCTGCGGAGTTCGGCCTGCAACATGCCCTTGCTCTGCATCTCGCCCTCTCCGCCGAGGCTGTTGGAACACACCAGCTCGGCAAAATTGCCCGAACGGTGCGCGGGGGTCATGCGGGTGGGCCGCATCTCGTACAGGCGCACGCGCACGCCCAGGCTGGCCGCCGCCAACGCCGCCTCGGAGCCTGCCAGACCCGCGCCGACGACGGTGATAGTTGGAATGTTCGCTGCTTCAGGACTGCTCATCAGAGGGCCAGTGTAGGGGAACGGCGCAGGCGGGAAGGTGTGGGGCAGAACGGATGGGGCCATACGGATGGGACGGGGGCGATTGCTGGGGCAGAGAGTCTAAGGGGGTCTGTCTAAGGGTCGAAGGGTTTAAGAATGGCAATCGCGGCGCTCCCAGCCTCCCCACTCAAGGCTGAGGAGCTAAGAGCAACTTCACCGCCACACTTTTCCCACGTTCTTACCGCTCCGGCGTCCCGCCAACCCCCGCCTTCACCCGCGAGATGCCCTCGTACAGCAGCACGCGCAGGGCCGCCAACCGGTCTAAGGGCAGCGGCAAGGTGGGATCGAATCGGGTTTCTGGGGCATTCACACTGGTCACGGCCACCCCCAGCGGCGCGAGTTGGGCCCGGAACAGGCGGGCGGCGCGGGCAGAATGAGAGGGTGACGTGACCAGCAGCACCCGTTTCCAGCCCCGCACACGGGCCAGTTCGCGCACACGGGCCGCCTCGTCGGTGGTCGTGGTCACGTTGCTCAGTGTCAGCACCTGGGGGCCGCCGCTGGGATAGAGGCCCTCAATAGAGGCACGTTCCAGATCACTGAGCTTGGGGCAACTTTTCGGCCCGATCAGACCTGATTGCTCGGAAACGGTGAGGGCAGGGGCAAATCCGGCCCGCCATAACTCCATCCCCCGAATCAGGCGGGCGAGGCTGGACGGTTCCAGCGCCCCGGTGCCGCACCACACGCCCGCACCCAGCACAACCACCGCGTCGGCCTGCACAGGCACAGCATTCTCGGTCAGGGTCGCCAGCGGGGAACGCAGCACAGGCGTCAGCAGGCACAGGGCGCAGAGGGCCGCCAGCAGGCCAGCGCCCACGTTCAGCAGGCGGCGCGGGAACCGGAAGGCACCCAGCGCGGCGCAGGCCAGAATGCACAGCAGCAGCGGCGGCACAGGCGCACGGATTTCGCCCAGATAAGCAGCGAACACCGCCAACGCGCACCCTATCGCCGCGCCGCTCAGCAGGCCCCTGACGCGCTCCACGGTGTCGGTTCGTTCTGACTTCTGGCCTACGGTCACGCGGGGCAGTGTAGCCGGATCGGTCGCTCCAGGGGCGAAGCGTCCCAGTGATAATCCAGAATCAAACCTATACTGCGGCCAATGACTCGCCGTGTGCCGTCCATTTCTCCTGCTGTGCTGGCCGCCTGTGCGCTGGTGGTGGCCGCCCTGCTGGCCGCGTTTTTGCTGCTGGCCCCGACGCTCGCCAAGCCCGGCGAGTCCAGTACCGAAACCCGCTTCGTGCGTGAGATGATTCAGCACCACACGCAGGCCATCGACATGGCGACCCGCATTCGGGACCGCAGCACTGACCGCACCCTGCGCTCCCTGGCGCTGGATATTCAGCTGTCTCAGCAGGAGCAGATCGGGCAGATGCGCGGCTGGCTGACGCTGTGGGGCCTGCCCTGGGGCGGCACAGGCATGAGCGCCGAGCACGCCGCGATGATGGGCATGGCCACCCCCAGCGAGGTCAACCGCCTGGATTCAGGCACGCCCGCACAGGCCGAGCAGGACTTTCTGAAACTGATGATCCGCCACCACCAGGGCGCATTGGCGATGGTTCAACCGGTGCTGACCGAGCGGGTGCGCCCCGAAGTGCTGGCCCTGGCCCGTCAGATCAACGCCACGCAGGCCGCAGAAATCCGGATCATGACCACGATGCTGAAGAGTCAGGGGGCAGCTCCCCTGCCCTTTCCCCAAGCTGGCACGGGACAGACCAGCATGGACGGCATGGATATGGGCGGCACCGATAGCGCGGGCACGGACGCGGCAGACCACAGCCACCCAGCGGGCACCAGCGAGGACCATTCACACCCCTGAACTGCAATTGGGCAGGCGAACAGGCACGGGGAGGCTTAAAGCCTCAGCGCTCCAGCCACACCCTGGCGTGTTCAGGGGTGCGTTCGGGGTCTACCACTTGTCGTCGTCTGTCACGTCCCGCTTGCCGCTCTGACGTTCGCGGCGGCGCTCAGTTTTGCCCGTCTTCTTTTTGGGGCGGGGGGGCAGGGCCAGTTCGTAGACGCGGGTCGGGTCGCACACGGCGGGCACTTCGCCCAGGCGGTCGCTGGGATCGGCGGTGCGGAGATTGCCTGCCGGATGCAGATGCCGTTCGCCGCAATACGGGCATTCATCGACCACCCAGAACATGACGCGGGTGCCGGGGAGGTCACGCAGCGTCACAAACGCCATGCGCGGGGTCGTTTTGTCCTTCTTTGCCATACCCGCCGAGCCTAGCCCCTGCCCGCACAGAGAATTGTGCCGCCCAACCCGGCGCAGCAGTGAGGCAGACAACAGGACGGCCAGAACGGGCCACGCCAGCGCCATATACATCAGCCCCTTCACAGCTGATTTCAGCTCTCAGGCTTCTTCTTCCGAATCCTTGAGGTAGGTGACGATGCTGCGGCAGGGTTGCAGGCCAGCGCGGGTATACAGGGCGCGGGCGGCGCGGGCATGATCGTGGGCGCGGGCACGCAGGGTCTGCAGGGCCAGATGCGTGTCGGCTTCGGCAGCGGCCAGAGCCAGCAGCGTGCGCCCGTAGCCCTGGCCGCGCTCGGCAGGATGCACCGCCAGATAGGTCAGGTCGGCGCGGGTGGCCTCGGTATTCAGCTCCAGCTCGGCAAAGCCCACCGGGCGGCCCTCTTTCCTCAGGGCGATCAGGCGCACGTCGTCACGGTGAAAATGGGCCTGATACTCATCCGGGGTCCACTCCAGCCGACCCGCCCAGCCGTCTTCGCTGGCCCGGTACAGCGCCATGTATTCGGCCTGGGGCAGATGGCGTGAGATGGTGTGGCCGTCGGGGGCGCGGGCCGCGGGCGTCAGGCGGTGCAGCGGCGCAGAAAAAAAGTCGGTGGTGTGCATGGGGGTCAGGCCCGCCACCTCCAGGGCCTCGCGCACAGGCGCGTTGTCCAGGGCACAGAAGGCGTACACGGGCAGCCCTTCGGCGTGGGCCACGGCACGGGCCAACAGCGCCGCCGTATGTCCACCTTCCGACACAGGCCCCTCTATCACCACGCCGTCCCGGAAAGGCGATACGGCGCAGTAGCCCAGCACATTGCCCTCATCGTCGGTATCGACAAGGCAGGTACTGTCCTCGCATTCCAGATGAAGCTCGGCGGCGGTGCGGGCATCGGGAGCAAAGACCTCGCGGTGCGGGGCATCGTCCATCCAGTTGAGCAGCGCGAGAACATCAGGGGTGTCGGTGATCTGCATGGGGCGAATCATGGGCGTTCCTCCGGCGGGCAATCGCGGTACGGGAGCGGGAGACAGAACAACATTCAGGCTGCGCGGCGAACGCTTTTAGCCTAGGAACACGGCGGCCCGCCTGTCTGCCAAGCAAGTCACATCACGCCACGGGACGGCGTGCTACACTTCCCTTATGCCCTGAATAGGGTACGTCGCCTGCCTCCCCCACGAACACGAAGCCGTGTTTGAGGGGCCTTTTCTTTTTTGAGGGCG
>JAQBPF010000425.1 GCA_028287665.1 Deinococcus sp.
CAGTTTGGCGCTGAGGTTCTGAATCAGCATCGCCATCAGGTTGGCGACCAGAATGACCCACAGCAGGCCGTAGCCAAACTGCGCCCCACCTTGAATGTTGGTGGCAAAGTTGCCGGGATCCATGTAGGCAATCGAGGCGATGATGGCAGGCCCCATGAAGGGCAGAATGCGGGCCACGCCGCGCCGATTGCCGCGCTTGTTCAGAATTTCAGTGGCGCGGGCAGTCATGCGGCTGTCCAGGGTGGAGGGCGGCGGTGGGGTGATGGCCGGAGAGGACGAAGCAGGCGGGGGTACAGACATGAAACCAAGTTTAGGCTTGCCTAAAAATAATGTCTATCCCCCCTCATATTCATAAATGGTTCATGCGCCCGCTGCCTTTGGGGTGCTACAGCGCTCTGTTCAGGCAGGGATGTCGGGAAATGTGCGCTTGCCCTAGCCATCTGTCTACATGAACCCGCCCGGACGCTTACCCTGACGCTATGACTGCGCCCCTGCCCACTGCTCCTGCTGTGCCCGTCACGCCTCTGCGCGTGCTGATCTGCGACGAGATGAATCCCGGAAACCTCGTGCATGACGGCTTCGAGATTGATTATGAGGGCAATATGCCGCGCGAGGAAACCCTGCGCCGCCTGCCCGAATACGACGCGCTGATTACCCGCAGCCGCACCAAGGTCGACCGTGAACTGATCGACGCCGCAGGACAGCGCCTGAAAGTGATCGGACGCGGGGGCGTGGGTGTGGACAACATTGACCTGGATTACGCCAGCCTGCGCGGGCTGCTGGTGCTAAACGCCCCCGAAAGCAACAACGTGAGCGCCGCAGAACTGGCCATCATGCACCTGATGGCCGCTGCCCGTGGCCTGACCCGCAGCGACAGCAAGACCCGGCAGGGCGTGTGGGATCGCAAATTTCTGGGCCTGGAGCTGAAAGACCGCACCTTGGGCATCGTGGGCCTGGGGCGCATCGGTTCCATCGTGGCCGACCGGGCACAGGGCCTGCGCCTGAATGTGGTGGCCTTCGATCCCTACGTGCCCGACAGCAAATTTGAACGACTGGGTGTGAAGCGGGCCGCCACGCTGGATGAACTGTTGCCCCAGGTGGACTTCTTGACCGTGCATACCCCCCTGACCGACGAAACCACGGGCATGATCGGGGCACGCGAACTGGCCCTGCTGCGCCCAGATTCCATCGTGGTGAATGCGGCACGCGGCGGCATTATCGAGGAGCAGGCGCTGGTAGACGCGCTGCATTCCGGCCACCTCTTCGGCGCGGGCGTGGACGTGTTCGTGGACGAGCCGCCCACCCCCGATCATATTTTCCTCTCGGCCCCCAATCTGGGCATTACCGCGCACCTGGGGGCCAATACCCGCGAGGCGCAGGAGCGCGTGGGCGCAGAAATCGTGGCCCGCGTGCTGGCTGCTCTGCAAGGAGACGTGAGCAAGGGAGCCGTGAACGCCCCCGCGCTGGACGCCAAAACGCTGGAACTGTTGGGCGGCCACCTGGATCTGGGCGGCAAACTGGGGCGCATTCTGGCGCAACTGCTGCCCGGTGCACACGACATAGAAGTGACCTTTCAGGGTGAGTTTCCCGCAGACCCGGCCCCCGTGGTCACGGCGGTACTGGTGGGCTACCTGTCGGGCAGCACTGACGAATTGCCCAACATGATCAATGCCCGCGCCCTGGCCAAGGAACGCGGCCTGAACGTGGCGATCCGCGAGGTGGCCGAAAGCCCCGACTACCAGACCGAGGTGATCGTGAAGGTTCTGAGTGGCGGCGGCGAGGAAAAAGAGCGCACCCGCACGGTGGGCGGCACAGTCTTTGGCCGCAGCCCCCGCCTGACCCGCCTGCGCGACTACCGCGTGGAACTGGAACCGCAGGGCTTTATTCTGATCGCCAGCAACCAGGACAAGCCCGGAGCCGTCGCCAAGCTCAGCAACCTGTTGGGCACCTGGGGCGTGAACATTGCAGGGATGGCCCTGGGCCGCGCCCAGAAAGGCGGCGAGGCACTGTTTACCCTGACGCTGGACGACGGCCTCAGCCACGAGCAATTGCAGGCCATCCGGGATCTGGACGTGATCGACTCGGCGTACCTCGTCCGGGTCTAAGAACCTGAGGGTGAGTTCGGGGCGGGTCTATCTGGGGGCAGGCCATCTGGCTGAAGCTGGAATGGCCTCCTGCTTTTACACTGATCAGTATCTTGGACATCTCTGCTTCTCTGGTACAGCAACTTGTGGCGGGCCAGTTTCCCCGGTGGGCCAGCCTGCCCATTCGGCCCGTGCAGTGGGGTGGCTGGGACAACCGAACCTTCCACCTGGGGTCAGAGATGCTGGTGCGCCTGCCCAGTGCCGAGGGCTACGCGCCGCAGGTGGCCAAGGAACACCGCTGGCTGCCGGTGTTGGCCCCGCACTTGCCGCTGCCGATTCCCGTGCCGCTGGCCCTGGGTGCGCCTGCCGAGGGCTATCCCTGGCCCTGGTCGGTGTACCGCTGGCTGGAAGGGGAGAGTGCACTCCAGAATCCGCCCCATGACCTGAGCGCGTTTGCAAAGGCGCTGGCTGAGTTTTTGGTCGCCCTGCAACGTATAGACGCCTCAGACGGCCCGCTGCCCGGTGTGCAGAACTTCTTTCGGGGCGGGCCACTGACCACCTACGACAGAGGAACCCGGCAGACCATCTCCGATCTGGGCGGCGAGATTGATGCCCAGGCCGTGCTGGAAGTCTGGGATACGGCCCTGTCTGCTCACTGGCACGGCCCACCCGTCTGGTTTCATGGCGATGTGGCCGCTGGAAATCTGCTGGTGCAGGGGGGCCGCCTGAGCGCGGTGATCGACTTTGGCTGTGCAGGCGTGGGCGATCCTGCCTGTGACCTCAGCATTGCCTGGACACTGTTTGAAGGCCAGAGCCGCGAGGCCTTCCGTGCTGGGCTGCCGCTGGACGGAGCAACTTGGGCGCGGGGCCGAGGCTGGACACTCTGGAAGGCGCTGATTACGCTGGCCGAATACCGGGAGACGGACGAGCTGAAGGCGGCAGCAGCGCGGCGGGTGCTGGCCGCCGTGCTGAATGAGGGGCTGCTCTAGCTTCAGCCCGCCCGGTCAGTCCCTTTCGGCTCCTCGGTTCTTTCCGTGCTGCGCTCCGGCCCCTGCGGATACAGCCAGCGCAGGAACACCAGAAACAGGCCAATCACGGTGGCTGTACTGGTCGTCAAAAAAGCAATGACCACGCTGCTTTCCAGCCGGAAGGGCGAGCCTTTCAGGGTGCCCCAGCCCACCGCCAGCGTCAGCACGACATCGGCCACCAGCCACGTTCCCGCAATCAGAAACACGGCGCTGCCTATCCATAGCCGCCAACGGTACAGGGCGCGAAATTGGTTGAACTCCTCGGTGCGGCGGGCCAACTCCAGTTGTCGCTGCTGCTGGGTGCGTTGTTCCTCGCGGTTCAGGCCACCTTGCAGGGTCTGCACCAGGGTGGAGGGCGCTGCCGGGGTGGGCATGCCAGATGTCTGGGTGCTGGTCGGCTCTGAGGTCATCCCGAGCTGCTCCGGTGTGCGTGATTTCCTCCGCCGGTTCGCTCTGTCTCAGCGCCCGTTCTTCTCACGCGCCGCGCAGGAGATCCACGTAGTACTCACGGGTGATCTCGTTGGGAATCAGATCGTTGGAGAGGCCGTAGGTCTGTGCCCAGGGCGTGCCCTGCAGGTGCGTCAGGTTCGAGAGTTCCTCGCCGCTTTTTTGCCCATACGTGACCCAGATGCCCTGGATCAGATTCAACGCGTCTGAATCTTCTTCCAGGCGGGGTTCGGCTGCCGATACGGGCAGCGCCTCACGGATCGGTTGCCGCCCCAGCGTGCGCCAGTGCTCCCACAAACGGGGGGCCACTGGGCCACGCTGCCACGCATGAAAGGTGTTGTACGTCAGCGGGCGGCCCAGGAGCGCCAGTGCCCACCCATGCGCGATGAACACCAGTTTGTTGACCTGCATCTGTGTCAGCGTGCGGCCCTCTGCCCGTGCCAGATCCAGAAAGGCGTTGGCGACCACCTCGGCAGCGTACCCGGTGCGGGTCGGGTCGCCGTATGTGGGTGCGGGCGGGGATTCGGTCTGGGTGGCGGTCATGGGCAGTCCTCCTTTTTGGGGGCATGAGCGGCAGAGGGATGAGGATAAGACAGGTGCCGTTCTGACCACAGCGTAACACGGGCAGGGCAGGAAAGAAGGTGAAACGTCCGCCCTCTGCCCTGCCCTGCCCTGCCCGGTGGTCATGCCTGTTCTACAGCTCTCGTTTCACGTCCTACAGCCCTCTCAGCGCCTCCCGCATGATCTCCAGCCCCGTTGCCGCCTCTTCGTGCGTCAGGGTCGGCGGTGGGCTGATTCGGATCACCGATTCACCGCAGTCTAGGTTCAGCAGGCCGCG
>JAQBPF010000431.1 GCA_028287665.1 Deinococcus sp.
GAGCGCCCCGGCATAGAGGGCGCGAAACATGTGATGTCGCCGCACCTGCGTGACCGCCTGAACCAGCCCGCACTGTGGCAGGCGCTGGAATTGGGCCAGATAGACACGGTGGGCACCGACCACTGCCCCTTTGACGTGGCACAGAAACACATGGGCGACGGCAATTTCACCCTGATTCCCAACGGCATTCCGGCCATCGAAGACCGCGAGAACCTGCTGTATACCTATGGGGTCAGCCGGGGCAACCTGCGGCTGGAACGCTTTGTAGACGCCGCCAGTACCCGCGCCGCGCAACTGTTCGGCCTGTATCCGCGCAAAGGCACGCTGTCAGTGGGCAGTGACGCGGATATCGTGGTCTTTGACCCCCACTACCGGGGCGTAGTCAGCGCCGCCACCAGCCACATGAACAACGACTACAGCGGCTTCGAGGGTTTTGAACTCGATGGCCGCCCCGAATTCGTGACCGTGCGTGGCGAAGTGGCTGCCGAGAACGGTGAATTTGTGGGGACGGTCGGGCGCGGGCAACTGCTGCGGCGCTAGTGCACGACCTAGCGGCACTTTTGCTCAACTCTATTCTCAGCCCCGGCTTCTTTCCTCTTCGCTCTGCTCAAAAATTCTGTGTTGTGTCTGAATTTTTCGGAACCCATCAGAGGTAATTCGTGACCGCACCCCGTTCCCCTTCGGATACTCCCATCGTCTCTGTGCGCGACCTGAGCATGATTTTCCCCACTCCCGGCGGGCAAACGGTGGCGCTTCAGGATGCCAATTTGCAGATCATGCCGGGGGAATTCATCAGCCTGATCGGGCCTTCGGGCTGCGGCAAAACCACGCTGCTGAGACTGATGGCCGACCTGATCCAGCCCACAGGCGGCGAACTGCTGGTCAATGGCGGCACGCCCCGCAAGGCCCGCGAGAACCGCGCTTACGGCTACGTGTTTCAGGCTCCGGCGCTGATGGAGTGGCGCAACGTGCTGAACAACGTGAAGTTGCCGCTGGACGTGATGAACACCCCCAAAGCCCAGCGCGACAGCCGCGCCCGCGAGATGCTGAAGCTGGTGGGGCTGGAAAAATTCGAGCGGTCTTACCCCTGGCAACTGTCGGGCGGCATGCAGCAGCGGGTCAGCATTGCGCGGGCACTGGCCTTCGATCCGGCGATGCTGTTTATGGATGAGCCGTTCGGGGCGCTGGATGAAATTACCCGTGAGAATCTGAACCTAGAGTTGCTGCGGCTGTGGCGTGAAACGGGTAAAACGGTGGTTTTCGTGACCCATTCCATCAGCGAGGCGGTGTTCCTCAGCACCCGTGTGGTGGTCATGACGGCCCGCCCCGGCAAGATTGAGGGCATCGTGGACATCGGCCTGCCACACCCCCGCAGCGATGACAGCCGGGAAGACCCGCGCTTTTTTGAGTACGCCACCCAGATTCGGGAACTGCTGAAGAAGGGGCATTCGTGAAAAGGGCGGCAAGTGGAGTGTGGGGAGGTGGGAAAACCAAGCTCAGAGGGCTTGACCTGTTCCATCCTGTTTCCACTGATATACAGGCCCTTTCTGGTGGCTCCCCATGACCACTGCCCCAACCCCAACCACCCTGCCCCGCGCCGCCCGCCGTCCTTCCAACCTTTTCCCCATGCTCGGCGTCGCGCTGGCCGCCCTGGTGCTGTACTGGCCGCTGATGCTGTGGGCCAATTCGGGGCAGGCGGCCCGGTCGCTGGCCAGTGGCGCAGATCTGGGCTGTAAGACGGCTCTGGCCTGTGCCACACAGCTCAGGAATCCAGTCATTCCCGCGCCCGGTCAGTTTGCCAGCGGCTTCACCAGTCTCAGCGTGCCGCCGCTGGCCCCCACCAGTGCGCCTTACAACGCCTTAGTCACGGGTGGAGAAACGCTGCTGGGGCTGGCGCTGGCGTCCGTCCTGGGTCTTGTGCTCGCCACCCTCCTGGTCCGGAGCCGCAGTTTCGAGCGGGCCACCCTGCCCTGGTTGGTGGCCTCGCAAACCGTGCCCATCGTGGCCCTTGCGCCCATGCTGGCCGTGCTGCTGGGGCAATACGGCGTGCAGGGCTTCTTGCCCAAAGCCATCATTGCCGCCTACATCGCCTTTTTCCCCATTGCCATCGGCATGGCGCAGGGCCTCCGCAGTCCCGATCCCCTGCAACTGGATCTGATGCGAACCTACCGTGCCTCGCCCGCGCAGGTGTTTGGGCTGCTGCAAGTTCCGGCCAGCCTGCCCTACCTGTTCACCTCGCTGAAAGTGGCGGCCACGGCGGCGTTGGTGGGCAGCATCGTGGCCGAAATCAGCACCATTTCCTTCAGCGGGCTGGGCAAGATGCTGGCCGAGAACTCGCGGGCGTCCGATACGGTGGCGCTGTGGGTCATCATGATCTACGGTGCGGCGCTGGGCATCGTGCTGGTGGCACTTATTGGCGGGTTGGAAAGGCTGGTGACCAGATGGCGACCCCCAGCATGACGCAGAAGAACGTGCAGGCGGCGGCCCTGCCCCTGCGCTCCGGCTTTGGCCTGCCGCTGCTGCTCATTGCCGCTTTGGGCTTGCTGGGTCTCAGTGTCCTGCTGGCTGGACAAACTGCCCCGGCGGTGGCGTGGCCCTGGCTGGTGGGCGTGGTGGCCCTGTTGTTGGTGGGCGCAGTCGGTATCCGTCAGAGTGCACAGGGCGAAACCCCCCTCGCCCGCATCCTGCCTGCCGCTGCCACGCTGATCCTCGCTATTCTGGCCGCCGAAGCCGTTCTGCGGGCCTATGCCGTTCCCACGGGCCTGATTCCCACGCCCAGCAAAGTGGCGCAGTCCTTGTGGGCGGCCCGCAACGTGTTGCTGCTGGATGCGTATTACACGTTTGTGCTGGAAGCCTTGCTGGGCTTCGTCGTCGGCACCCTGGCAGGGCTGGGTCTGGCGCTGCTGGCGGTTCGCTTCCGCATGCTGGAACGTGGTGTCCTGCCCTACGCGGCACTCCTGTCCAGCGTGCCTATCGTGGCTCTGGCCCCCGTCATCATCAAGGCGGCGGGGTTGGGTTGGCCCTCCAAAACCATCATCGTCGCCATTACGGTTCTGTTTCCTGTCGTCATCAACGCGGTACGTGGCCTGCAAAGTGCTCAGCCCATGCACCTCGACCTGATGCACTCCTACGCTGCCTCGCCTGCCCAGACTTTCCGTGAGGTACGCTGGCCCTCGGCCCTCCCCTTCATTTTTACGGCGCTGCGCGTCAGTTCTACTTTGGCCCTGATCAATGCCATCGTTGCCGAATTTTTTGGCACCGAAGGCCACGGCTTGGGGTTCCGGATTCAGATCGAAGTGGGCCGTTTCGGACTGGACATCGTGTGGGCCGCGATTGTGGTGGCGTCGGTGATCGGCATTTCGTTCTATTTGCTGATTTCGGCGCTGGAACGATACGTTCTGCGAAGAAACTGAAATTCATGAGTTGTCCAACAGCCTGCACTTCCCCTCTTCCGGAGGTTTCAACATGAAGAAATTCGCGCTCCTGTCCGCCCTGCTCGGTCTCGCCCTTCTTCCCACTGCCAATGCCCAGTCCGGTACGCCTGCCAAGCCTGTGCAGGTGCGGCTGCAACTGAAGTGGTTCCCGCAGGCCCAGTTCGCCGGGTTCTTCGTGGCGCAGGCCAAAGGCTATTTCAAGGCCGAGGGGCTGGACGTGCAGCTCTTGCCCATCGGGGACCAGTCGCCCATTCAGACCGTCTCCACGGGCGCGGCAGACTTCGGCACCACCTGGATTACCGACCTGCTCACGGCCCGCCAGCAGGGCCTTCCCGTCGTCCATATCGCGCAGTTGTTCCAAAAGTCTGGCTTCACCCTGGTGTCGCTCAAGTCCAGCAAGATGACCAAGCCCGCCGACTTTAAGGGCAAGCGCGTGGGCGTGTGGCCCAGCGGCAACGAGTACCCGGCCATTGCCCTGATGAAAAAATACGGCCTGACCACCAGCCTCGATTCCACGGTGTCCAATCCCAGCGTGCAGGCCGTCACCTATCCCTTCGACCCCAGCATCGTGTTCCCCGACAAGGTCGATCTGGTGTCGGCCATGACCTACAACGAGGTCGATCAGATCGTGGGTCTTGGCTACACTATGGATAAGCTCCGCATCTTCAAAGCCTCCGACTACGGCATCAACCTGCTGGAAGACCTGATGTTTACGTCCCAGAAGGTGCTGGACGACAAGAACTTTAAAGGCAGCGGCCTCAGCGGGCGTGAAGTGGCGGCGCGGTTGGTGCGGGCCAGTATCAAAGGTTGGAATTACGCGGTGAAGAATCAGGCCGAGGCCGTGAATATCGTGTTGCCTCTGTGCGGCAATACCTGTAAGGGCTCCGGTACGCGTGCCGATGCCAAGGGCCACCAGACCTGGCAGATGGCCGAAATCGCCAAGCTGTACAACAGTGGCCCCACGCTGTCTGGCCGGGCTGGATACCTCGATCCCGCCGTATACAAGTCCAACGTGACCCTGCTCAAGAGTCTGGGCATTCTCAAAACTGATCCTGCTGCTGGAGCCGTGGACTACACCATCTGGCAGGCGGCAACAGGCAAGAAGTAAGCCCGGCAGTGCAGAAACAGGGAAAGGTGCGGGGTAAAATGGACGGCATGACTCCCGTGGTGGGGGGGATGCGGTTGGGTGCGTTTTCTCTGGCTCCTTCTGGGCTCCCTCCCTTCCTGCTCAGAGCGCCAGCATGACTGTGGCTGGCGTGGGCCAGTTGTTGACGGGCAATGAGGCCGACGGAACCCTGAACTGCAACAACGACGCCGTGACCAGAAGTGGTAACCGCAACAAGTTGGTCCTGACCAGCAACTGCACCCGAGTCACCATCCATGGCAACAAGAATGTTGAGACCGTGGCCCTGGTCAGCCAGATCGTGATCCCTGGCGATCAGAACACCGTGACCTGGCGCAAATTGCTGAAAGGGACTGAGCCGCTGACGCGCACCGTGGGCACGGGCCACACGATTCTCAATAAGTAATGGTTTC
>JAQBPF010000445.1 GCA_028287665.1 Deinococcus sp.
TCAGGTTCAGGTGGCCCTGTGAAGGACAATGGCGTGAAACTGGGCGGCTGGACCAAGCGTTGGGCCAACAGCACAGCCACTCTGACGGGAACGGTGGTTCTGGCCCTGCTGGGCAGCGCGGGCGCACAGGACCTGGGTGCCTATAACGCAGTGGCCAACAGTCTGGACGCCGCGTTTCAGGCTGGAAGCACCAGTACACAGGCGGCGTTGACGCAACTCGACCGAGCCTCCGAAGCCTTCAAGAAGCTTGATCCGACCCTCCGGAACCGCCAGATCGCGGGCGGCATAGAGGGAGCCATGACGGGTGCGCGGGCGGCCCTGGCCCGCACCCCTGCCGAGTTGCAGGCCCAGGTGCTGCTGGCCCGTGGCCTGATGCGCCGCGCCCTCCAGGACCAAACGCTGTCGCTGCTGGCAGGTGCGCCCACCAACGGCGACGCCCAGTTGCGTGTTCTGGCCCGCGAATTTGGTCTGAGTGCTGCGGGTGCACAGGCCCTGACCGCCGATGCACGGGCCGGACAGCTGGAGCGGGTGGCGTGGCGGTTGCAGCGTTCGGCCTCTCAGAAGGTCAGTGCGGCGCTGACGGCGGCCCGTGCAGAGCGCAACGGCACGGCTTATTTGAATCTGGCGCGGGCCACAGGCTGGTTTACGGTGGTCCAGAACGCAGAGGGCGTCGGGACTCTGAAGGTCACGCAATTTACAGATGCCCTGGGCCAGCTGACGGCGGGTGACATGGCTGGACTAGGCGAGTCACTGACCACGCTGAGAAGTGGCGCGGCCGCCCTGAACCGGTCTCTGGCCACGGCCTCCAGCACCATTCCTGACCGCACGCCGCCGCCAAAGGCAGCTGTTGAGCCTGTCACGCCCACGCCGCCCAGGACCACGCCTGTTGCCGTGGCTCCAGTGGCTGCCGGGCGCGGCATGGACGGCGTATACGGCGCACTGGGACGGGCCCTGAACGCGGCCAGTCACGCCGATGGGCCGGCTATTCGCACGGCGCTGCTGGCGGCCAATACGGCTCTGTCCACCACGTCCGAAGCGGTACGGAGCGACAACGGCTACAGCGATCTGGTGCAGAACCTGACCGCCGCGCAGGACCGTCAGGCGCTCCGGCCCACCGACATTCAGGCCCTGATCGGAGAGGTCGGCAATCTGGAACGCCGGGTCGCCGGAGAATCTGCCAGCGCACTCAACGCCACTTCGGGCAGCGTGGCCCGTTCGTTTGGAGGCTGGCTGCGGGTGGCGATTTTTGCGCTGCTGGCGCTGCTGGCCTTTGTGCCGCTCTATCTGTTGAACCTGGCTTTCGGGGGCCGTAACACCTATTGGCGGGCCATCGCAGCGGGTCTGATTTTGCTGCTGTTGCCCCTGTTGCTCGAAGGAATTTTTGGACTGCTGGGTGCGGTGGGCGACCTGGCGGGCGTGGGTTTCCTGCGTTCGGCCACCAACTTTACTTTTACGCAGGGCGCGTATGGCCTGCCGCTGTGGGCCCTCACCAGTCTGCTGGCCATTGGCCTGACCGCTTACGGCTTCCGGGGACTGTGCGAGCAGTTTGGGTTGATCGGCAAGCAGACGGTGACCGACAACGCCACCCAGCACAGCCTGGACTGGGATGAAGAGGTATGAGGCGGCTCCGAGCCAGACCAGAAGCCCTGGCGCGGGCAGCCTCAGACCGCCGTGCCCTTCGGTGTGGGCAAGAAGTGCGCCTCAGGCAGGCCCAATGACGAAAGGCGCAAAGATATTGGCCGGGTGCCGCAGTAGGCTGAACGCATGACCTCTTCCGCCTTGCACCGCCTTCCCGTGCGGATGCTGGGTGACCTGGTGTCGCCCCGCGCCCTCGAACGCATCGTTCTGGATGCCGCCCATGCCCGCAATACCATCCCTGAACGGCTGGACGCCGCGACACTGGAAGACATTCTGAAGCGTGAGGTATTTAAACGCCTGCAACTGAGTGTTCCGGCGGCTCTGGCCAAGCGCCGCGTGTCAGACGTGATCGAGCAGTTGTCCAAGACCACGCAGGAAAGGCTGCTGCCCAGTTTTCCAGAAAGCGGAGTGATGGAGCTGGAAGAAGGGGCCAAGCGCTTTGGCCTGTACTTCGACTGGCCCGAAGCCCAGCGCCTGCGCGGCATTCTGAGTGTGGCGCGGCAGGAAGAAGAGGCCGGAAAAGACACCAGCGTGCTGGTGCAAGAAGGCCAGGACCTGATTGCCCGCATGGAGCGCCGTCTTCAGGAAGGGTTGGTGTCTCAGGCGCAGGATCTGGCCGAGTTGCAGGCCACCTTCCGGCGGGTCGAGGCGATGGGCGGCAAGGATGTGCGCCGCCTGGAAAACCTGATTCTGCAACTGGCCGATGCCCAGAAGCAGGGCACGTTGCTGCCCGCCGAGATAGAACGCGCCCGCAATATCACCTTCAAATTACGCAAGCAGCTGGAATCTTCGGTGGTGCAGACGCTGACTGCCGAAGGTCTGGTGGACGCGCCCCAGATGGCCGAAACTCAGGCCGAGGTACAGGCGCGGGTGCTGGCGCTGGAGCAGGAACATGCCACCCGCCAACTGGCCGATCTGGGGCGCGAATTTGGGCCGCTGCTGCACGCCCGCGCCGATCTGGATGCCCGTCACAACAAACTGAAGAACCAGCAGCATGGCGGCTCGCTGCTGCCCGAAGCGGTGGAAGCCTGGCGAGCAGAACTGGAAGGTGCCCGTGACGCCGCGCTGGGGGTGCAGCAGGCTGAACTGGACAGCATTGCGGCCCAGATCGCTGGCCTGCCCAATACTTCGGCGGTGCAGGGCGCCCGCATCATGCTGGACGTGGCCCGCCTGACCCTGACAGGTGGCGGGTTGGCCACCGACGAGCTGCGGGAACTGAACGCCACCCTGAGTGCGCTGACCAGCCCGGACCTGGATCAGGCCGCCGCCGAAAAGCTGCTGGACCGCCAGCGCGAACTGATGGACGTGGAACGCGCCGCCCGCGACGTGCCCGGCGCAGATATGGACCTGGCCCCCGCGCTGGAGACTGCCCGCGCTGCACTGGCACGCGGCGAGGATGTGGATCCGGCCAAACTCTGGACGCTGCTGGAACGCCGGATGGGAGAGGCCGCC
>JAQBPF010000449.1 GCA_028287665.1 Deinococcus sp.
GCCCGACTTGGCCAGCACGGCCGCCGGGTAATCCAGAGGGTGAGGAAGGAGATGGCCTCACCGGCGCTGATGTGTGAGCGAAGGCATTTTGTGACTCAAATGCGCATGTGAGTGATCCACAAGCGCCTGTGGATAACTCATTTCCAAATCAGCAGGAAACGTTCTGGTCCATAGAAATCCAGCAGCGCCGCCTGAAGCAACTGCTCTGCGGGCAACACCACTCCATCGGCATCTATAATGCTGTTCAGTTGCCAGCGCCGTTGCCAGAGCGTGACCAGCCAGTCTCCCAGCTGTTCTGCGCTAGACACCTCAACCGTTCCCCCTGTGGAGTTGAGTTTTAAAGGGTAGGCTGGACTCATATGGACTTCGCCCTCCCCCTGACCATCATCAATAAGACGTTTCTAACCATGCTGGTGGTCATGGATCCGATTGGCCTTGCCCCCATTTTTATTGGGCTGGCAGGCAACCGCCCGGCCTTCGAGCGGCGGCGCATGGCCTTCAAGGCGTCGGTGGTGGCGGGCATCATCATCTTGCTGTTTGGCCTGTTTGGGCGGGCGCTGCTGGAGCACCTGGGCATCAGCCTGAGCGCCTTCCGGGTGGCGGGCGGCATCCTGCTGTTTCTGATTGCGCTGGACATGGTGTTTGCGCGGCCCAGCGGCAGCAAGGAAACGCCAGAAGAGGAACAGGAAGCCCAGGAACGCCAGGACATCAGCGTGTTTCCGCTGGCCATTCCGCTGATCGCGGGCCCCGGCACGTTGGCCAGCATCATGATTCTGGCCAGCGACGCGCACGGCAACGGCTTTTTGCTGGGCGCAGTCTTTGTGGTCACCTTTGGCGTGCTGCTGCTCTGCTACCTCGCCCTGCGGCTGTCGGGCCAGATTGCCCGCGTGATCGGCCTGACCGGGGTGCATGTGGTCACGCGGGTGCTGGGCGTGCTGCTGGGCGCATTGGCCGTGCAGTACGTGGCCGATGGGGTGCTGGAATTTATGCGCGGCGGCCTGAAAATTACGGGCAGCGGCCTGCTGGGACTGGCCTGATCGGCCCAGGCAAAATAGAGCCTGGGGCAACGACTTGAGGGGAGGCGGGGCAGCACCGTCTCTGCCTGTTTCTGAGGCCAATCTAGGCCACTGATAAGCCACCCGGCGCAACAATCTCTTTCCAACTGGGCCGTATTATGCAGGGCATGAACACCCCGACGAGTGTGATCAAAACCGTGAATGGAGGAGAGGAAGCAGCGAGGCCGCCCGCCCGCGTTGCGCCGGATCTGAATGCCCCGCGTGTGCTGGTGCTGAACGCTTCCTACGAGCCGCTGCATGTCACGAGCGCCAAACGCGCGATTACACTCGTGCAGTACGGGGTGGCCGAGGTTCTGGAAGCCAGCGAGGACGTGGTGAGGTCGCCCAGCACCACCATCAACGTGCCCAGCGTGATCCGGTTGCGCCGCTATGTGCGCCGTCCCAGAGTGCACCCCGTTCCCTTCAACCGCCGCAACGTACTGCGCCGAGACACCTTTGCCTGCCAGTACTGCGGCTCGACCGACGACCTCACGCTCGACCATGTGATGCCCCGTTCGCGGGGTGGGCGGCACAACTGGGACAACGTGACCACCGCCTGCAGGGTATGCAACCAGCGCAAGGGGAGCCGCACCCCCGACGAGGCCGGGATGCACCTTCGCACCCGGCCTCGTGCCCCAACGTTCGGCGTGTACGCACACGGCCAGTTTGCCCACTGGCAACCGGGGTGGGCCAAGTACATCGGGCAGTAAAAACCGTAAGTAGTGGGTGGGTAGTGGTGAGTAGGAAAGTCAAAAGATGAAGGCGTGGACTGCATCGGTACTCTGTGTGCAGTCCACGCCTTCATCAGTTCCCACTCACCACTCACAGTCTTGCCTACTCCAGCCTCGTCACTTCCCGCTCCGGCTCGCCGCTCCTGTGCGCGTCCATCAGCGCCGCCAGCGCACGGCCCCGGTGGCTCAGGGCCCGTTTTTCGGCGAGGGTCATTTCGGCCAGGGTCCGGGTTTCGCCGTCGGGCACAAAAAGGGGATCGTAGCCAAAGCCGCCCTCGCCGCGTGGGCCTTCCAGAATCACGCCGGGCACTTCGCCCCGGTAGGATTCCAGGTGGCCGTCCGGGTAAGCCAGAATCACCACACTGACGAATTTGGCGCGGCGGTTGGTTTTTCCGCGCAGGCGCTCC
This sequence comes from Deinococcus sp., assembly GCA_028287665.1. Classification (GTDB taxonomy): domain Bacteria; phylum Deinococcota; class Deinococci; order Deinococcales; family Deinococcaceae; genus Deinococcus. Next base: position 2,194 of record JAQBPF010000449.1, read on the forward strand.
AGCAGGTACATATTGCGGTCAAGGTCGCTGGTGCGGTTGCCGTAGCGGGCCGAATACACGCCGGGCTCACCGTCCAGCACCTCGACTTCCAGCCCGGAGTCGTCGGCCAGGGCAACTCGGCCCATCGTAATGGCCGCCGCACAGGCTTTCATGGCGGCGTTTTCTTCGTAGGTCACGCCCGTCTCTTCGGGCATGGGAAAGCTGCCGATGCCGTCCAGCTGCCAGTTCAGGCCACTCAGGGCTTCCTCGATCTCGCGCACTTTTCCGGGATTGCCTGTGGCCACCACGACACGTTTGCGGGCCAGAGCACTGGAGGTTGTCATGCCCCCGGCTGTGGGCGCGGCCTCCTGCCGTAAAGGTTCTTGGACAAGTTCTGCCGATGTTTCTGCTCCCAGCAGGGGAATATCGGCCCGCACCCGCCACTGCTGCTCGCCTGCCCGCCGCTCGAAGAGGGTGACGCCGCCGTAGCTCTGGGTCTGAAAAGGAGCCAGCCGCGCTTCCAGTTCATGACGCAGGCGCTCGGGGTCGCTGCCGCTGTAGGGCTGCACCAGCGTAAAGTGCGGCTGCCACGAGTCCAGCCCCCGTGGGGTATGCAGCAGCTTCATCCGGGCCTGCTCATGGGGCCGTGCATACTTGCCCTCGCGCACTTCCCAATCAAAGGGCGAGGCGCTGACATACGGCGCGAGGCGGGCCGACAGGAGCGTTTGAAGCACCGTCAGAGCGGGGCTGGCATTCAGGCGCTGGACCCAGACCTTGCCGTCTTCCCACGCCTCTACACGGCCCCCCGACAGGCCCAGAAATGCCCCCGGCGACAGGCACGCCACGCAGGCCCGGACTTCGGCTTCTATGTCGGGCCAGTGGGCAGGGTCGGTGCTGAACGCCTCGGTCACCGTGAGATGAAAGCCGTAGGGGCCAGCGTCGGTTTGCCATTCTGAACGCATAAATTCGGGCATAGGGACGGGCTGGCCTGCCCGAACATCAAACCCCAGCAGCCCCGACCCCACCCGGTAGAAGTCGCTGGCTGCCGGGGGGCAGAGATACACCGCAAATTTCGTTTCCTGATCGGGGTGGCCCAGTTGAGGCAGGGCGGGTTGAGAGGAGCCAGACGGCTGAAATCTGGCTGAATCGGAATCGGACATGAAGAAAGTCTAACGTTCGGCTCTGACTGAAATGGGACGCCGCCTTCGTTGAACCCGCCTGACCGGAGCCGCAGTCCGGCCAACCCTGAGGGCAGACCTTACAGCCGGGCGTCTATCGGGTCGCTTTCCAGTGCCAGCACGCCCAAAATGCATTCCTGAATGCTGGTGCTGGCCGCGCTGTCCGTCAACCGCGCCAATCCCTCCAACCCCAGATGAAATTCTCGCAGGGCCCGCGCCCGCTTGGCTCCCAGGGCCCGCACCCGCAGCCGTTTCAGGTTGTCCGGGCGGGTGTATTCCGGGCCGTAGATGATCCGCAGATATTCGCGCCCACGTACCTTGACGGCGGGTTGCAGGCTGCGGTTCCCGGCATCCAGAAAGGTGAGCGGCTTGACCACCATGCCCTCGCCGCCCGCTTCAGTCAGGGCGTGCCACCACGCTTCAGCGTAAGTCACGGCTGCGGCGTCGGCCAAGTCCACCACGCGGTAGTCGGTGCGGCCAAACAGCCCTGCATCGGCGTTGGCCAGTGTGCCCAGCGTGTTCAGATGCCACAAGTGGTCTTTGTCGGTGTGGACGGCTCCTTCCGACGCCAACAGGTGAAAGGGCCGAATCTGCACGTCGTCCACGCTATCGACCCGGCGCACATAGGCGCGGTAGGCGTCGCGGTAAGCGTGCAGGGCGGCGGCGCGATCCCCGGTGCTGGCTTGCAGCTCGCTCACGTCTAGCCCACGCGCCGCCGCCTCGGCCAGAGCAGCGGCGGCAGCGGGCAGCACGGCGTTTCCGGCGGCTCCCACCGCAGCATATTGCCCGCGGATCAGCTCTCCGGCTTTCAGGCTCCAGGGCAGAATTTCGGCGTCCAGTACGGCCCAGTCCGAGCCGAGGGTGTCCCACAGGCCCGCAGCTTCGGCGGCGGCGTGGGCGCGGGCCAGAATGGGGGCTTCCCAGGTTGCTTTTTCTCCCGCAAAAAAGGCTCGCCCGGTGCGCGTGTAGATGCGGCCTGTGGCGTCTGTCGCACCCTCTATGCCGAAAACCCGCCGTGCCGCTTCCCCCGTGCGGGCCAGCACCAGCACGGCGCGGCTGCCCATGTGTTTTTCCTGACAGATGACGCTGGGCACGCCCTGAGCGCGGTAATACGCCCACGCCTCGGCGGGATGCTCCAGATAATCGGGGTGGCGGCTGGTTTCCACCGGACTCATGGTGGGCGGGAGATACACGCCCCAGCCAGGTTCTATGCCGAATCGGCTCCACGTTTCCACGGCGGCCATGCGTTCACCGCCCTTCACCAGAATCCCGCCAAACGTGCGCGTGTGAATCTTGCCCGGCTGGCTGAAGGTGGCGAGGTCGAAGGCAGCGATTTCCTCCGCCTCTGCTTCGGCCAACGGGCGCGGAGGCACGGCGTACTGGGCCTGAGCGGGCACGCTCACCACTTCCTGTTCGGGGTAGCGCAGGGCGGTCAGGTGGCCGCCAAACGCGCAGCCGGTGTCTATGTCGATGGTGCGGTTGACCCACACCGGGCGGGCCACCGGGGTATGGCCGTAAATCACCTGCGCCGCGCCCTTGTAGGTACGTGCCCAGTCGCGGCGCACGGGGAGGCCCAATTTGTCTTTGCTGCCGTCTACATCGCCGTACAGCGCAAAACTCCACACCCGCCCCGAACTGCGCCCCTGATACTGTTCGGGCAACCCCGCGTGGGCCACCACCACCCGCCCACCGTCCAGCACGAGGTGGCTCACGAAGCGTTCGATGAAGGTTTTGACCTCACGCTTGAAGTCCTCGCCTGCCTCGTCCAGCGCGGCCAGCGTTTCGTCCAGGCCGTGCATGGCCTTGACCGCTTTGCCCTCCAGCGCCCGCTTCAACTTCTCGTCGTGGTTGCCGGGGACACACAGCGCCGCACCTGTGTTCACCATCTTCATGACCAACCTCAGCACGCCCACGCTGTCCGGCCCCCGGTCTACCAGATCGCCTACAAAGATGGCAGTGCGGCCCAGCGGGTGCGTGAAGCTGTCTCCGTCCGGCACGTACCCCAGCCGCGTCAGCAGGTCGCGCAGTTCGGGCAGGCAGCCGTGAACGTCGCCAATAAAGTCGAATGGCCCGGTCAGCTCGCGGCGATTGGTGTGTAGGGGCACACGCCGCACGCGGGCCGTGTCAACCTCCGCCTCCGAGCGCAGCGCCCACACGTGCCTGACGCGCTCATTGCCCAGCGCGCGCTGGGTGCGCCGCAGTTCCGTGAGTTGCCGCACGATCACCGAAGCCGGAAAGTCCCGGTCTGTGCGTGCTGCGTGCCGT
>JAQBPF010000479.1 GCA_028287665.1 Deinococcus sp.
CAGTCGTCTTGGTACTGGAATTGGCCCGCCCACTGCGTGGACGACGGCCTCACGCGGACAGGGGCTGGGACGGTTTGGGTTTGCTTTTGGCTCCTCCTGCTTGGCTGGTACAGTTCCGCAGCAGAGGGGGTGAGTGAGCGAAGCGAGGCCCTTCCTTAGACCCTCCGACCCTTAGACTTTCCACAATCCAGCCGCCCTCACCCGTGCCAAATGCTCTAGCATCTGCGCCATGCTTCCCGCCCAAGAGCAGTTTGCACAGTTTTCGGTTGACGGCCAGCGCCTCTACGGACTGCTTCATCTTCCCCGTGGAGACCAACCAGCGCAGGGGTGGCCTTCCGCGGTGCTGGTTCACGGCTTCACGGGCAATCAGGGCGGCGATCACCGCCTGCTGCCTGTGCTGGCGCGGCATCTGGCGGCGCGGGGCGTGGCCTGCCTGCATTTCGATTGTCGGGGCAGCGGCATTTCTCAGGGCGACTTTTCTGAAATGACCGTGACCCGCGAGGTGCAGGACACGGCGGCGGCTTTCGAATACATGCGCCATCAACCCGGCCTGGACCCCGAGCGGGTGATGTTGCTGGGCTTCAGCATGGGCGGCATCGTGGTGTCGCTCGCCGCGTCCGAGGTCAGGCCCCACCGTCTGGCGCTGTGGGCACCCGCCCTGCCCGAACTGTGGCTGCCCATGCTGCGCGGCGGATTCGTGCCGCCTGTGGTCAGCGATCATGGGGGCTGGCCCGTCAGCCGGGAATTCTTGCAGGAAGTGACGCGCCTGAAACCGCTGGAAGCTGCGTCAGCGTGGGCACAAAGCATGGGCGGCGGTGTGGCCCGCGTCTTTCATGGCGACGCTGACCAGACCTGCCCGCCCGAATTTGGGGTGCGCTACGCCCAGGCCCTCGGCTGCGAGGCGGTCGGCATTCCCGGCGGCACGCACACCTTCGAAAGCTTTTCCAGTACAGAAATGCTGTACACGGAAACGGTGCGGTTCTTGACCGGAGGCTGACGCCTGGGCTGATACGGCTTGTTGCCTCAGCCTGAAGTTGTTAGGGCCGCGTTGCCAGCCAGATGGTGTGTTTCGCGCCTTTGCCGGGCCGTTCGCGGGCAATCCGGGTTTCTACGCTGTAGCCAGCCTTGATCAGGCGGGCGGTGAATTTGGGGTCTGGGTCCACCGACCAGATGGCCAGCACGCCGCCGGGGGTCAGGGCCGCCGCGATGGCCTTCAGTCCCTTATGGCTGTACAACCAGTCGTTTTCCTTGTGGGTCATGCCGTCCGGGCCATTGTCTACATCCAGAAGCACGGCGTCCCACACGGCGCGGCTGCCCCGGAGCAGTTCGGCCACATCGCCCACGTGCACGCGGGTTCGGGGATGGTCCAGCGGACGGCCCGCGCATTCGCCCAGCGGCCCACGGTTCCACTCCACCACCTGCGGCACCAGTTCCGCCACCGTGACTTCTGCATCCGGCCCGGTAGAACGCAGCGCCGCCGCCAGCGTAAAGCCCATGCCCAGGCCGCCCACCAGCACCCGCACGCCTGCCCGGTTCGCAATGATCGGGCAGGCATATTCGGCCAGCGCATCCTCCGAGCCGTGCATGCGGCTGTTCATCAATTCGCTGACATAGCCGCTGATCCGGATCGTAAATTCGTCGTCCCGCTGATACAGAATCAGGTCTTCGGAACTGCCCGGAATGGGGGCGCGGCTGAGGACGGTGTAACCACTCACGCGGCCAAGTGTAGCTGGCGCTGGGGCTAAAGGTGCTGTGTCTAAGGGTCTGAGGGTCAAGGGTCTAAGGTGCTGGGGCGGTGAGGGTTTGGGTGGGCAGAGCAGTCGAAAACAGCGTCCAGCACGGCCTTTGCCCTTCTTAGTCTCTTAGACCCTAGACCCTTAGACCAAGCCCTAGAAATCGTCGTTTACAGCCCAATCAGCGCCCCAATCACTGCCGCCCCTACCACCACCAGCGCCGAATTGAGGCGGGTGCGGCGCAGGATCACGAAGGCCAGCAGGGCCAGTGCCGCCGCCGCCCACGAATGAATACTGGTCTGGCCCAGCACCAGCACGCCTGCCAACAACACGCCGCCGCCAAAGGGAAGCAGGGCATTCCGAAAAGTGAGGCTCCAGGGGTGGGCGCCATGCCGTTTCCAGAGCAGCGCGGCGGCGGCACTCAGGACCGATGTGGGGCCGTAAAAGCCCACCGTAGCGGCGGCGGCCCCCCAGCCCCCAGCGATCACAAATCCGTAGTGGGTCACGGCCAACAGGTTCGGTCCCGGCATCAGCTGGCCCAGGGCAAAACCGTTGGCAAAGGTGCGGGCATCAATCCAACCGTGTTGTCCGACCAGAAGGCGCTCCATTTCGGCCAGATTGGTCCCGCCAAAGCCCGTCAGGCCCAGCCGCATGAACGTCAGGAAAATCTCCAGCAGCAGGTCAGGGGTCGGCATCACTTCTCCTGAGGTCGCCGTGGACGGTGGGCCATCAGGCCCAGGCCGACCAGCACCACCAGTACGGGCAGCAGGTCCAGCCGCAGTACCCCCAGCGCCACAAATGTCAGCACTGTCACTGCTGCACCTATGGGCAACTTCCCAGCGTTCAGGCTCCAGCCCACGCGCACGATGGGGCCCACCATCGCCAGCATGACGGCCAGGGCGGCACAGGCCGCGCCTCGCAGCGCACTCTGTAACGTGGGCGGCAGGCCACCGGGCAGGCCCAGCAGCAGCAGGGTCACGGCGGTCATGGCGATCAGTCCGGGTGTCAGCACGCCCAGGGTACTGGCCAGTGCACCCCGTTTGCCGCCCAGCCGCGCCCCCACCATGGCGGCCAGATTCACGCCGTTGGGCCCCGGTGTCAGCTGGGCCAGCGTAAAGGCCTCGGCAAATTCGGCGTCGTCCAGCCAGCCCCGACTGAGCATGGCGCGGCGGGTATGGGCCGGAATACCGCCGCCGATGCCTGCCAGGGCCACCCCCACGAAGGCGCGGGCCAGTTGCGTGAAGGTGGGTGACACTGGACCAGAGGGCGGGGCCTCCTCCCGCTGTGGCGGCGTAGGCAGCGTGATGGTCATGTCAGGTAGCCTAAACCCGTCAAGCACGCCGGAGTGCCGAAAAGAGCGTGACCGTGCCAGGAACAGGCCCGCACAGAATGAACGAAATTCATGTGCCCTCCGCAGGTCCATCCGCAGGTGAAGTATGGCCCGCCATTTCGCTTATCTGTAAGTCTCGGCGCTGCCTTATGCTACAGACAACATGACTTCCCCGCCGCCCAACGTTGCCGTGCAGGTGCGCGACCTCCGTAAAAGTTACACCGTGCACGAAAAAGACCCTGGTTTTGTGGGCAGTGTGCGCTCGTTCTTCAACCGCAAATCGCATGAAGTGGAGGCCGTCAAGGGCGTCTCATTTGACCTGGCGCCCGGCGAGGTCGTGGGCTTTCTGGGTCCCAACGGAGCAGGGAAGACCACGACCCTGAAAATGCTCTCGGGCCTGCTGCACCCCACGGGCGGCACGGCGCGGGTGGCAGGCTTCGAGCCCCGCAAGCGAGAAACGCCCTTTCTGAAGCAGATCACCCTGGTCATGGGCCAGAAGCAGCAACTGATCTGGGATCTGCCGGCCCTCGATTCCTTCCTGGTGAATCAGGCCATCTACGAGATTCCTGAGGCGCAGTATCAGGCCACCATGCGCGAATTTACCGACGTGCTGGGCCTGGAAGGCATCCTGAAAAAACAGGTCCGCAAGCTGAGCCTGGGCGAGCGGATGAAGTGTGAGCTGGCCGCCGCGCTGCTGCACCGTCCCAGAGTGCTGTTTCTGGATGAACCCACGATTGGGCTGGACGTGAATATGCAGGAAAGCGTGCGGGCCTTTGTGCGCGACTACAACCAGCGGTTTGACGCCACCGTGATCCTGACCAGTCATTACATGGCGGACGTGACCGCCCTGGCCCGCCGAATTCTGGTGATCGACGCAGGCCGACTGGTCTTTGACGGCGACCTGGCCAGCCTGGCCGAACAGAGCAGCGGCGGCAAAACGGTGCGGCTGCAACTGCGTCAGCCGATCTCTCTGGCCGAACTGTCGCGCTACGGCAATGACGCCAAGGTAGACGGTCTCAGCGCCGAACTGAGCGTGCCCCGCTCTGAAGTGAGCGCCCGTGCCGCCCGCCTGCTGGCCGACCTGGATGTGGCTGACCTGACCGTCGAAGACCCGCCGATCGAAGCGGTGATGGCCGAATTGTTCGGAAGTTCTGCCCCCATAAAGCAGAGGGAACATGAACACGTTGCTGGCTAACCGACTGAAGCCCTGTGGGTGTGGTCGGTGGTCAGCCGCACCGCTCAGGGGTTTTCCTCTGGGCCGAGGCCGACCATGACTCCCTTTTTCCGCAAGTTCCGCGTTCTGTTTTCCACCCAGTTTGCACTGATGACCGAGTACCGCGCCGAAATCGTGATCTGGATGTTGTCGGGCACGCTGTCGCTGGTCATGATGCTGGTCTGGATGGGGCAGGCCGCCGCCGCGCCGGGGGGCCAGATTCGCGGCTTTTCTGCGGGCGATTTCGCATCGTACTTTCTGGCCACCTGGTTTGTGGGGCAACTGCTGGTGGTCTGGGTGGCCTGGGAACTGGATTTCGAGGTCAGGCAGGGCACGCTGTCGCCCAAGCTGTTGCGCCCGATGGACCCGATGTGGGGCCACTACAGCGGGCACGTGGCCGAAAAGATCGTACGCTTTCCGATCATGCTGGTGCTGGTGAGCCTGTTTGCGTGGCTGGCCGGAGCACGGTTCAGCCTGGACTGGCGGGTGTATCTGGCGGTGCTGGGCCTGGTCATGCTGGGCTTTACCGTGCGCTTTCTGTGGGAATACTCGCTGGGGCTGCTGGCCTTCTGGACCGAATCCAGCACCAGTTTTCAGGAGGTGGTGTGGCTGGTGTATGCCGCGCTGGGCGGGCTGTTTGCGCCGCTGGCCTTCTATCCGCAGTGGGTGCAGGATATTGCCGTGTGGACGCCGTTTCCGTACATGCTTGGCCTGCCTGCCGGATTGATCGCCGGAAAAGCCACGCTGGAACAGGCTGGGCAGGGTGCCCTGGTGCTCATCGGCTGGCTGGCCGTCTTTGTGGTGGTGCGGCTGTGGGTGTGGCGTGTGGGCCTCAAAAAATACGGGGCGGTGGGCGCGTGAACAGGCTGTGGCCTGCGGCTCGTCCGGCCCATTGCCGCCGTTGGGCGTGCGGATGACCCGCTATCTGCGTCTGATTCGCATTTTTACGGGCGCAACCATCTCGGCGCAGCTGGAATACCGGGCCAACTTTCTGGGTGCCGTCCTGGCCAGCCTCGGAGAAGTGGGGGTGGCCTTGCTGGGCATTGCCGTGCTGTTTGGGCAACCCGGAACCGTCAGTGTGGGGGGATATTCGTTTCATCAGGCCCTGCTGGTGGTCGGATTTTTCATGCTCACCGAAGGGTTTATCAGCGTTTTTGTACAGCCCAACATGAGCAAGATTGCCGAGGCAGTCCGCACAGGCAGTATGGATTTCACCTTGCTCAAGCCGATTGACGCCCAGTTCAACGTGTCCACCCGCAATCTGAACGTGCTGCGGGTGACCGACATTCTGATTGGCCTGGGCCTGATCGTCTACGCGGCCTCCTTCCTGACGGTCACGGTGGGGGGCGTCGGGGTGGCCGCCGTGATGTACCTGTCGGCCTTGGTGATCGTGTACTGCATCTGGTTGGCGCTCAGTACCACAGCCTTCTGGTTCGTCAAAACCCAGAACATGTCCGAGTTGTTCAATGGGGTGTTCGGGGCGGGCCGCTTTCCGGTCACGGCGTTTCCTATTCCAGTCCGGGCCTTTCTGACATTCGTGGTGCCGATTGCCTTTATCACCACGGTGCCCGCACAGGCCCTCACGGGCGGGTTGTCGCCGCTGCTGGCGCTGGCCTCGCCGCTGGTGGCCGCCGTGCTCTTTGTCGGCAGCCGCCTGTTCTGGAAGCGGGCAGTCGGTAGCTATACCAGTGCCAGCAGCTAGAGCCGAGCGTTCCATTCAGGACGTGTCTGACCCACCGCTTGACCCACCGCTTGACGCTGAGCGGCGGGTTTATTCCGCTGGTCGGCCCGCCTGCTGCACCCGCGCCCACACGTCTTCCAGCGCCTCGTCACCTCCGGACCAATAAAAGGTGGTGACATAGGCCGTATCGCCGTCAAAGCGCACGCCTGCTTTGTCCTGAAATTCGGCCAATGTCCAGCCCCACGCGCGGTGCAGGTCAATCAGGACGCGCACTTCCTCGGCGCTGCCGAGGGCCTGGCTGCCCGCAACCACCCGGTTCTGGGCAAACGACATGAAGGTCTCTTCGTCACTCATGCGGCCTCTGCTGGGCCTACTCGCACGCTACGCCGTCCGCATCGCCGTCCATCTCGGGGCGGTAGCCGGGTTGTCCGCGCCGCATGGGGGCGGCCCCCGCAGCGCGGGCAGCGCCGCAACTGGCAAAATACACCGTTTTGGCCGTACCAGAGTTCACAGGAGCACTCGCCGGAGCGTCGGTGTCTTCGTCCTGATCGGTGGGGCAGCCCTTGAGGGGCAGGGCGTAGCGGTTTCCGGCCGCGCGGTTGATCCGGTAGCCCAGATCCTCCAGCGCCCCCAGGGTCAGAGGACTGACCGGATTCACGCGGCCTGTGTAGTCTCCGGCGTCGCCCGACAGAATTTCCGAACACACCGTGCTGCCCGCCCAGTGCCCCGCGTCGGCGTCCAGCGGAATGCCTGTGCCTCCCTGGCCGCCCAAATTCCTGTAGGCCGCCAAGGCCCTGGCCCCGGTGTAGTAATACTTGCCGTTCACCTTGCGGATCAGGTTCTTTTCATCCGAGTCGCCGCTCAGCGACACCCGGTAATCGGCTTCCCAGAGCGTGCCAACGCCCAGCGCGTGCAGCATTTCGTGGATCATGGTGTCCAGCAGATCCACTCGGGGCAGGTCGCTCAGGCCGTTGGAATTCAGGTCCACCACGCCGTAGATCGGCAGATACGAGCCGTCGTGCAGGTCGCAGGGCGCGGCCTCGGCGTATTTTTCTTCCCCCAGATCGCTGACCCGCACGAAGACGAAAAATTGCTGCACCTTCTCCTTGATGCGGGGCAGGTTGGAATCGCAGGAGTTGGCAGGCAGATTCAGCGTCACGGGCACAAAAGGCGACGCGATCAGTTGCGACACCCGCGCCGCTGCCTCGCGCACGGTGGCCTGCTGCGCGGCGGTCAGGGTTTTGCCCAGAAACCGGAGCTCTACAGCAAAGGGGGCCGGGGCCTGTGCACCCGCCGCTGGCGTGTAGATCAGGGTTGCTCCGAGGCACAGCAGGCGGAACCAAGAGAGTCGTTTCACGTTGGATCCAGAGTAAAACATCATCCTGTTCAAAGTTCTGTCTGCCCCGCTGCGGTGCGGAGTTAACGTTCCAGGGGGCGCCACTTTGCCGCGCGTAGTTCCGGCGGATCATCGCCTGCCCCCGCTGCATCCCCAGCCGCTCGTAAAAGGGGATCAGGTGGTCGTCGCAGCAGAGGTCTACGGCGTACAGGTGGGCCAACTGCCCAAACAGGGCGTCCATCAGGCGCGAGGCGACGCCCTGCCCGCGCCATTCCGGGCGCACTTCCAGCAGCGGTACAAAGGCGGTGAGCACGCCGTCGCTGATGGCCTGCGCGAAGCCCACGACCTGCCCACCGTCAAGTGCCAGCGCAATCCGGTAAGAGCCGGAGAGCATCCGGTGCAGCGTTTCGGGCGAAGGGGGATGGGGCCAGCCTTCAAAGAAGCCGCTGAATTGGGCGGGAGTCAGGCTTTCCAACGAGGTGACGATCTGAAGTGACATGACCAGTATTCTGTCCCGCCCCCCCAAGCTTAAGCATCTGCCTGCTGGCGTACGCCTGTGCCAGCGCCCTAAATTTGTCGCATGACTGCCGCCGCGCCCCTGCTGTTTCAACCCCTGAAATTAAGTAGCCTGACCCTGCCCAACCGCGCCGTCGTGTCTCCGATGTGCATGTATTCCTCTCAGAACGGCCTGGCCAATGAGTTTCATCTGGTGCATCTGGGCCAGTTTGCGCTGGCGGGGGCTGGCCTTATTTTTACCGAGGCCTGCGCCGTATCGCCCGAAGGCCGGATCAGTCCAGAAGACCTGGGCCTATGGTCTGACAGCCATATCGTGCCGCTGGGCCGCGTGACCGATTTCGTGCACGCGCAGGGCGGACGAATCGGCCTTCAACTGGCACATGCGGGGCGCAAGGCCAGCACCTATGCGCCGTGGCGAGGGCGCGGTGCCGTGCAGCCCGAACAGGGCGGTTGGACGGTGATCGGGCCCGATGATCAGCCCTTCAGCGAGACTTTTCCGCTGCCCACCGCCATGACCGAAGCCGAGATTCACCGGGTGACCGCCGATTTTGTGCTGGCCACCAAACGGGCCGTGATCGCCGGGTTTGATGCGGTCGAAATTCATGCCGCACACGGGTATCTGCTTCATCAATTCATGTCGCCGCTGTCCAATTCGCGCACCGACCAGTACGGCGGCAGCTTTGAAAACCGCGTCCGCTTCCTGCTTGAGGTGGTGCGCGGCGTGCGGACGGCGTGGCCCATGCATCTGCCTCTGTTTGTGCGGATCAGTGCCACCGATTGGGCCGAGGGTGGCTGGGACGCCGAGCAAAGCACCGTGCTGGCGGAGCTGCTCGACAAAGAAGGGGTAGACGTGCTGGACATCAGCAGCGGCGGCCTGACCACGGCGCAGCAGATTCCGGTGGGCCCGGCGTACCAGACGCCGCTGGCCGCGCAGATCAAGCAGGCGGTACCGGAACTGGCCGTCATGACGGTCGGAATGATCGACACCCCCGAACTTGCCGAGCGCATCCTGCAAGCTGGAGAGGCTGACCTGATCGCGCTGGCCCGCCCTTTCCTGCGCGATCCCCACTGGGTTCAGACGGCGGCGGCCACCCTCAGCACCACGCCCCAGCTGGTCAACCAGTACGCCCGCAGCGTGCGCTGAGCCACAGGTTCAAACAGAGCCGACCACCATAAGTGTGGTCGGCTCGCTGTTGGTTGCCATTCTGGCGGCTAAATCTCGTCGACCATCCGGCCATCCAGCAGATGCAGCGTGCGGTCAGCGCGGGCGGCCAGACGCTCATCGTGGGTCACCAACAGCACGCCCGCCTGATTTTCACGTGCCAGATCGATCAACAGGGCGGCCACCATGTCGGCGTTGACCCGGTCCAAGCTGCCTGTGGGTTCATCGGCCAGCACCACGGCGGGCCGGGAAGCCAGGGCCCGCGCCACCGCCACCCGCTGGCGTTCGCCGCCGCTGAGCACGCCGGGCAGGGCCTTCTCACGCCCGCCCAGGCCCACGCGCTTCAGCAGTTCACGGGCGCGGGTGGTGCCGTCCTGGCCCGAGAGCAGGGCAGGAACCCGCACGTTGTCCAGCACGCTCAGGTCTTCCAGCAGATAATGGTGCTGAAACACCAGGCCGACCCGCCCAGCCCGGCGGGTGGCGCGGGCCTGCGTGTCCAGCGTGTCGGCCCGTTCGCCAGCCCACCAGACCTCTCCCTGTTGGGGCACGTCCAGCCCGCCCAGCAGGTGCAGCAGGGTACTCTTGCCGCTGCCGCTCGGCCCGGTCACGGCCACCACCTCGCCCTCTGCAACAGTCAGCGATACGCCGTGCAGCACAGTTAATTCTCCAAAGCCATGGCGCACATTCACGGCAGCCAGAGCCGTCTGCTGGGTACTGGAGGGAAAGGCGGCAGGCGCGGGCAGGGTCACGCGGGGCATGCTAGCTCATGTGGGGGCCGCCAAAAGTCTGGAATGGCAAGAGAATGGCAAAAAGAGCAGGGCCGCAGACGCCAGAAAGACCCGACCTGACGTGTGAAATTTTTGACTTTAAGCCTCCCCTTTCTCTGTGCTGGGGGCCGTCACGCTACACTGCCCCCGATGTCCCTCCTGGAAGCTTTGCACCGCTCACCCCTGTTTCAGAATGTGCCCGAAGAGGCCATGCGGGACGCTCTCAAGATCTTGACTCCACGGTCCTTTCGGGCGGGCGATGTGATCTTGTCTCAGGATGTGTCGGGCGACGCGCTGCACCTGATTACCAGCGGTGCCGTCCGGGTCAGCCGGGTCAGCCTCGGCCACCGCGAGCGCGTGATGGGCGATATCTATGCTCCCGGCGTGGTCGGAGAAACCTCGGTGCTGGCCCATCAGCAGCGCAGCGCCACCGTGACGGCCCTCAGCGACGTCACCACGCTGATGCTGTACCGCAACCACTTTGAAGTGCTGCTCAACCGCCATCCCCGCGTGCTGTGGAATCTGGCCACCATGCTGGTGCAGCGCGTCACCAACCTCAACGATGAGCTGATCGCCTTTGGCCTGAACACCGAAGCGGCGCTGGCCCACGTCTTTACCACCCAGTACCGTCAGCGCGTGGCCGCAGGCGTGCCCGACCCCGAACTGCTGCCGCTGGGCACGCAGGACATCATGCAGCGCATCAGTGCCAGCCGCGAAACCGTGGCCCGAGTCATCAAAAGACTCGAAGCCCAGGGGTTGGTAGAAACCACGCCCCGCACGGTGCGGCTGCTGGATTTGGAGGGGCTGGGAGCCGTGCCGCTGGAGGACGGAGAAGGGGAATAAAGGGTCACCGGCCCCCACTGCTCAGCCCTCTTTTTTCAGCAGGATACTTTTGAGATACAGGCTTTCCGGCACGCTCAGCAGGTGAGGATGGTCGGCGGGCTGATAGGTGATGGCGGTCACTTCGGCGTCGCAGCCTGCCTCGCCACTGGCCACCCGCGCCGCGTCCAGCAGGTCGTCTACCCGGATGTAGTGGGCACACGTGCTGATCAGCAGATGCCCGCCGGGGGTCAGCATTCGCAGGGCGCGTGCGGCTCCGTCCGTAAAAATCCGCTTGGCGCGGGGCACGTCGTCCTTGCGCTTGGCGAGGGTCGGCGGGTCGAGTACAGCGGCGCTGAAGGTGCGTTTTTCCTTTTCCAGCCCGTTCAGTTGCTCTATCGCGTCACCCCAGCGGACGCCCACGCGCACCTCGTTCAGGCCTGCTTCGCGCTCCAGCACCGCCAGAGCCACATTGTCCTTGTCGATGGCAACCGCTTTCGCTCCCGCCCGCGCCGCGTGGAGCGAAAAGCCGCCCGTGTAGCTGTACACATCCAGAAAGCTTTCGCCGGGTTTGACGAGGCCGCGCATCATGCGGCGGTTGTCGCGCTGGTCCAGAAAAAAGCCGGTCTTCTGTGCGTCCATGGGGGCAAAGTGCAGATTCAGATCGTCCTCGAAGAAGGTCACCCGTTCGGGCACCTCGCCCCACAGGATGCCCGTTTGCAGGCCCAGCCCTTCACGGCGGCGCTCGCCCGTATCGCTGCGTTCAAAGGCGCTGGTCGCCCCCGTTTCTTCGCGCAGGGCACGCAGGATCAGGTCACGGTGGCGCTCCACGCCTGCATTGCGGAGCTGCACACTCAGCACGCCGCCAAACTGGTCGGCAATGATGCCGGGCATTCCATCGGCTTCGGCGTGCAGCACGCGCATGGCGTCGGTATTCGTGATCCGGCCTGCCCGCCGGGCCAGCGCCGCACGGATTCGGGCGCGGTAAAACTTCAGGTCAATCTCTTCTTTGTGCCACGTCAGCATTCGCAGCGGCGTGGCTCCCTCGGGGTTAAAGTATCCGCGCCCCAACAGCGGCCCGCCGGGATCGCGCACATCCACCACTTCGCCGGGGGCAATGCCTGCATCGGCCGAGGCGATATCGCCCGAATGCCCAAACGGATAGCGCCCCGCGATGCGCCGAACTGCGCCGGGGCTGAGGGTCACGGACAAACTCTTCTTCATAGGGCTAGGCTAGCAGGCAGCGGCGATTGCGCGGGGCAGATAGAGTTGGCCCCATGCCCCCGAACGCCACAGGAACTTCGCCGCTGCTCGCGGGCCGCGTCATCGCCGTGACGGGGGCCAGCAAAGGCATCGGCTGGGCGCTGGTGCAGGCGTTGGCGGCGGCGGGCGCAACGGTTATCGGCGGGGCGCGGAATGTCACGGGCCTGGAGGTCCGGGGCGCGACCTTTCTGCCGCTGGACGTGACCGATGAAGCCAGCGTCAATGCTTTTGCCGGGGCCGCCATCCAGACGGGCGTGGATTCGCTGGTCAACAATGCAGGCGTCGGTTCCTTCGTGCCCGTGCAGGACATCACCCCACAGGAGTACCACCGTGTGATGGATACCAATGTGCTCGGCACGCTGCTGGTCACGCGGGCGCTGATCGGGCACTTTCAGGCGCGGTATGTGGGCGGTCAGACCTCCAGCCTCGTCAACATCACCAGCGATGTCTCGGCCCGGACCTTTGCCAACGGCGCACTCTACACGGCCAGCAAATATGCCCAGCGGGCCATCACGCAGGCGCTGGCGCACGAGGGCCACAGCTACGGCCTGCGCGTCACCGAAATTCGCCCCGGCAAGGTGGATACCTATTTTGGGGGCAGCGTGCAGGGCGAGCCCCACAAGGCCGCGTGGTTGCGTCCCGAAGACGTCGCCCAGGCCGCGCTGTACGCCCTGGGTGCGCCGTCACACGCCCGCATAGACGAAATCCTGCTGCATCCCACCACGCAGGACGTGGCGTTTTAAAGGCCTGAACAAGCAAAAGAGTGCGCGTTGGCGTGTGCCCGCTCCCTCATTCTCTCCGGGCATAAGAAATTCGGTGTCGCTGGGGCGGCGGGCGAGTGCAGAATCAACCCTATGACCAAGATTTGGCTGACCGCCGCCGCACTGACCCTGCTGGCCCTGACCTCCTGCGGCGGCGTCCCGCTGCCTCCCATTCCGCTGCCGGATGCCACGGTCGATCTGCCGCCCAGTTCTGAGGTGATCGGGCGCGTCATCTATATCAAGCAGGATGTGCTGGCCGGAGCCGGGCTGCCCGTTCAGCAGGTCAGCATTACGGGCACGGCCACCTATGTCAGCGGCGGGGGCAATCTCAGCGCCGCGAACATCTTTATTCGCAGCAGCCTTGATCCGCTGCCCAGCGGGTGTATCAACAGCACCCTGGCGCCCGTGATCCTGTGCGATCCAGCCGGAGAGGGCACCCGTCAGATCGGTGCTGTGGCCCTGGCAGCAGGTCAGGGGAACGCCTTTGTGCTCAGCGGCGCGGCACTGGATGGGGCGGCCAAAGCGGGTCACGGCTATATCGGGGTGCAGGTCACGGCGGGCAGCAGCGTGCTGACCGACAAGCTCAGGCTGACCGGAATGCAGGCACGGGCCAGGTTCTGAGAACAGGCTGGCCCTGTGCCTGAGCTGCTTGAGCGGTTGATCCTGACCGCTCCGCCACGGCTGAACCGCTTCAGATCTTCGGCCAGTTGCAACTGCGGGTTTCCAGTTCCTTCAGCACGTCGGCGGCGTGGGTGGCGGGGTTCACGGTGCGCCAGTGGCGGGCGAGGCTGCCGTCTGGCGCAATCAGAAACGTTTCACGGGCGGCCATGCCCAGCAGTCCGCCCAGTCCGCCGATCACGCCGTAAGCCTTCGACAGCGTGCGGTCACCGTCAGGGATCAGGGGGTAAGACAGGCCGCAGGAGTCGCGGAACTTGGCCTGCCGGGCCTCGGTGTCCAGACTCACACCGATCAGTTGGGCGTTCAGCGCATTGAAATCTTCCACTCTGGCCTCGAAGCGCCGCGCCTCGATGCTGCATCCTGGCGATCCGGCCCGCGGATAGAAGAACAGAATCACCCACCTGCCGCGCAGTTCCGACAGGCGCAGGGTGCGGCCATCGTCGCTGCGGGCCGAAAACTCGGGGGCCATGTTGGCCGGGTGGGGCACGGAAGGCGTGAGGGCGGTCATGGCCCGATTGTACGGGGGCGACTACAATCGAACGGTGTTGTCGCTGACTGCCCCGCTGGCCCCCTACGCTGCCCAGACGGTGGTGGTGGGGGTGTCTGGCGGCGCAGACAGCGTGGCGCTGCTGCTGGCCCTGCGGCAGGTGCGGGCCACTGTGGTGGCGGCCCACCTGGATCACGCCCTGCGCCCAGAGGCTGCCGAGGATGCCCGCTGGGTGCAGGACTTGTGCGCCAGAGTGGATGTCCCCTGCGAGGTGGCGCGGGTGGATGTGGGCGCGGTGGCCGCCCGCCGGGGCTGGAACCTGGAAGACGCGGCGCGGCGCGTGCGCTACGAATTTCTGGGCCGAGTCGCCAGGAAAGCCGGAGCCTCGGCCATTCTGACGGCGCATACCCGGCGCGATCAGGCCGAAACGGTGCTGATGGCCCTCCTGCGCGGAGAAGCGGTGCTGCACGGTATTCCCGCCGTGCGGGGGCGGGTTCATCGGCCCTGGCTGGGGGCGTCGCGGGCCGACCTGGAGGCTTTCCTGCGGGCCCAGAATCAGGAGTGGCGAGAAGACCCCACCAACGCCGACCCATCCTATACGCGGGCCTGGCTGCGGCTGGAGGTGATGCCCGTGCTGGCGGCCCGCTTTCCGGGGCTAGAAACGGCGCTGGCCCGGATGGCCCGCCTGAGTGCCGAGGACGACGCGGCCCTGTCCGAGTTGGCGGCCCGCATCAAGGCCCACACGCCGCTGGCAGCCCAGCCGCCTTCAGTGTTGCGCCGCTGGGTACGTCAGGAATTGGTGGGCGCGGGCCTCAGCTTCCACGCCGATCAGATCGGAGCATTGGCGGGAGCCTTGCAGGAATCGGCCACCCTGCATCTCACGTTGCCGGACGCCCGGCAGGTCACGGCCACCGGGGGAAAGTTGTACACCGCGCCGCAAACGTGGCCGCCGCCCAATTTTCCTGTTCCTGCTGGCTGGACACTCCGCACCCGCCAGCCCGGCGACCGAATCCGCCTGCCTGCCGGAACCCGCAAGCTCAGCGACCTGCTGACCGATGCCAAAGTGCCGCGCGAGAGCCGGGACGCCGTGCCCGTGCTGGTTTCCACCGCTGGCGTGCAGTGGGTAGGCGTGCGCCCGCCCGTGTGGGCCGAGGGAGCCCGCGCTCTGGCTGGCGTATCTGGAGACCTGCACCACACGGCCATGGGCGAAGCGTTGACCCTGGCCCACGCCGCAGCCGGGGCCGGAGAAGTGCCTGTCGGTGCCGTGGTTCTTCATGGCGGTGTGGTGGTGGGCCGGGGCCGCAACACCTCACGCGAGGCGGGCGACATGACCCGGCACGCGGAATTGGCCGCCCTCAGGGAAGCCGCCGCCACGCTGGGCACGCCGTACCTCACGGACTGCACGCTGGTGGTCACGCTGGAACCCTGCCCGATGTGTCTGGGTGCGGCGCTGGAGGCCCGAATTGGCGGCATCGTGTATGGTGCGGCCAACCCCAGAGCGGGGGCGCTGGGCGGCGTGCTGGACGTGCTGGCAGCCCACTGGGGCCACACACCCACGGTGCTGGGCGGCGTGCGGGCGGCAGAGGCGGCGCGACTGTTGAAGGCCACGTTCCGGCAGGTGCGGCAGGCAAAAACGTCCCCCCAGACACACGAACGCGACCCCGTTTGAAGGGTCGCCGCCTGGCCTGCACAGGGTTGATTTTATTGGATTGATCTGAGCTGACTGACCTCATCAGTGTCTGGACTCTCCTCGCTTCAGCTTCCGCAGCCGCCGCCGCAGCCACCCCCACACCCGCTGCCGCCGTCCCCGCTTCCAGA
>JAQBPF010000513.1 GCA_028287665.1 Deinococcus sp.
AGTGGGGCAGGCAGCCGCAGGGCCTGACCGTGCAATTCCAGATTGACCTTGCCCCGGAATTCGTTCAGCACCAACTGGGTGGCGAGGTCACGGTCTCCGGGGGTGGCGTCGGTTTCGCCGTACTTGACGCCCTTGAGGGGACCCACCCGGAACTGTAGGCTGTCGCCGCGTTTGCCCACCAGTCTGGTTTCGGTGAGGGTATCGCGCACGTGCCAGAGCGGTTGGCGGTGGCCCTCGCCATAAGGCTCAAAGCTGGCAGCTTCGGCCACCAGATCGAGGGTCGCGCCCAGCGTGGGCAGTGGAGCGTCCAGCAAAAAGGTGGGTACAGGCGTGGGAAACTGCCGTGCATAGGCATGAATCCGGTCCCGGAAGGCACCAATATTTTCGGGCGCTATGGAAAATCCTGCGGCTCCGGGGTGACCGCCGTACCGCTTCAGCAGATGTTCGCTGTCGCGCAGACCCTGCACCGCGCTGATGCCGGGGGTACTGCGAACCGAGCCCTTGCCCTGCGCGATGATATACACCGGCTTGTGATAGGTCTCGACCAGTTTGCTGGCCACGATGCCCATCACGCCTGCGTGCCAGTCGGCGTGCGTGACCACCAGGGCAGGTTCGCTGGGATCGGCAATCTGGAGCGCCTGCTCGAACATCCTGTCTTGCAGCACGCGGCGGTCGGCATTGCGTGTTTCGAGGTAAGAGGCCAGGGTGGCGGCCTCATGCTGGCTGTCGGTGGTCAGCAGTTTGAGGGCCACATCAGCCTCGCCCAGGCGTCCGGCGGCATTGATGCGCGGCGCCAAAATAAAGGCCACGTCGCGGGCGGTGGGTCGGCGCACCTGTTTGGTGTCCATCAGGGCCCGCAGGCCGGGATGGGTGGTGCGCTCCAGTTCCTGTAGCCCGGCCCGCACCAGGGCCCGGTTTTCTCCGATCAGGGGGGCCACGTCGGCCACGGTGCCCAGAGTGGCCAGAGCCGTGAGATGGCGGGGTTCGGGGAGGCCCAGTTCCCGGTAGATGGCCCACAGCAGGTGGTACGCCACGCCCGCGCCCGTCAGGTTATGCAGCGCCCCGTTGTAGCCGCCCGTCAGTTGAGGATGAACCACCAGCGAATCAGGAAATTCTTTGCCGGGCGCGTGATGGTCGGTCACGATCACGTCGACGCCCCGGTCCAGCAGGGCCCGTACTTCCTGCACGTTGCTGACGCCGCAGTCCACCGTAATCAGCAGGTCGGCGGCTTCGGCGTGTTCTTCGACCCGGTCGGGGTGCACGCCGTAGCCTTCGTTGAGGCGGTGCGGAATAAAGCCGTGCACGTTGGCCCCCACTTCCCGCAGCCCCAGCACCAGAATGGCCGTTGCCGTCACCCCGTCGGCGTCGTAGTCACCGTGAATCCGGATGCGCTTGCCCGCGTTCACAGCGGTGACTATGCGCCGGGCCGCCTCAAATAAGGCTGGATTGGGCGTCAGCGTCAGTGGGGGGTCAAGCAGCTCACGGGTGAGGCCGCGCCCATGCAGCACCTGGGCCAGGGGCGGTGATACCCGCCAGGCCCGCATGACGTCCAGCAGTTCTTCGCGGCTGGCAGGTGGGGCCAACAGCCAGCGCGGTTGGGGAGGCGTACTTCTGGCGGCGCTCATGCCTGGGCCTGCTCGGATTCGGGGGCAGAGGTGGGTGAGGGGGCTGGCGTCATGGCTCCCAACCGCGCCTGCAACGTGGCAGCCAGGCGGTTTTCCAGCGCCGAGCGTTCGCGCACATCGCGCCGGTGCTTCTGGCGTACCCGCCACAGCGGAGGCACAAAGAGCAGGGCCGCGTACACCGCCCCCGTGACCAGAAACAGAGCCACCGCCGCCCCCACGGGCAGACTGAGTTCTCCCCGGCCAAACGGCAGAGGCAGCCGCACCACCTGCGGGTTTTCCAGGGCCACCAGCAGGAGGTAGGCCGCCAGCGCCAGCAGCAGCAACACCTGTACAAACGAAACGAGCCGCATCTCCGTTCAGTTTAGCGCGTGTGGGGAGTCAGAAAGGCAATGCAGACTCACGCTTTCCGGGACGGCTGGCCCACGGCTCACCGCTAGAATATGTCTGATATGGTGCCCCGCCTGCGTTCTGTGACCCGGCCCGCGCTGCTGCCGTTGCCCCGGCTGCTGGCGGTGTCGCGTCCGGCGTTGTGGATCAATACGGTGGGCACGCTGATCACCGGGCTGTGGTTGAGTGGGCATCTGTACAGCGCCAATCTGGGACTGTGGGCGCTGCTGCTCTATTTCACGTTGCCCTTCAATCTGCTGATCTATGGTCTGAACGACCTGTCTGACCGGGCCGAAGATGCCCGCAGTGGGCGCAAAGGCGGTTGGCAGGGCGCACGGTTGCTGTCGGGGGAGGGCGCACCGCTGCTGACAGCCATTCTGGGCATCAATGTGCCGTTCCTGCTGGCGCTGGTGTGGATGTTGCCCCCCGCTGCGTCGTTGGTGCTCGCCCTGTCGGCCGGATTGTTCGTGGCGTACTCGGTGCCGCCACTGCGCTTCAAGGGTCGTCCCGTGCTGGACGGCCTGAGCAACGTGGCCTACGCGCTCCCGCTGATCCTGCCTGCGCTGGTCTTGGGCGCGCCTGTGCCGCTGCTCCCGCTGCTGGCCCTGATGGCCTATTCGGTGGGCAAGCATGCCTTTGATGCCGTGCAGGACATCTCTGCTGACCGCGATGGTGGCACGCATACGGTGGCCACCACGCTGGGCGCTGGCGGCACGGCCCGCTACGCGCTCGGCTGGTTCCTGCTGGCCGGGGCGCTGCTGTGGCCAGAAAGTCGCCTGACGGCCCTGACGCTCTGGGGGGTGTGCGGCGGCATGGCGCTGGCCCTCGTCCGCACGCCGACCCCCGAGCGGGCCGCCCGCCTGTACCCCCTCAGTATCGTGTCGCCCTGGCTGGTGGGCACGGTGGCCGGGGTGCAGTTGGTGTATCTGCTGGCGCGGCAGGGATAGGCCCGAAGACCAACATGCTTCCACTTCTATTTCTATGCCGCCCAGAGCAGCAGTGGTCGCAGCCGACGCCAGAGGTCGACGATGGTCCGAGCTGAGTCAGATATAGGCATTGTCGGCGGCGGCCTGGCGGGCCTGTCCCTCGCCGCACTGCTGGCCCAGCGGGGGCATCCCGTCACGGTCTATGAATCAGACCGCCTGGGCGGGAAGCTGCGGCGCCTCCAGATGGGCGGCCTGAGCATCGACACCGGCCCCAGCCTTTTTACCTTTCCTGGCGTGTGGCAGAGGGTTCTGGCCCGCCTTCATGAGGGGAATGATCCCCTGGAGTTGCGCCCTCTGCCCGGTGGATTGGGCGTTCATCACACGCCTTTTGGCCCGGTGCCCCTGCCTGTGCCGCCAGACCATCCTCTGTACGCCGATTGGCTCCGGGTGTGTGCGGCGGCGGTCCCGGTTGCGCCGCACCTGGAGACACTGCTGACCACGCCGCCCCGCCTCACCTCTGCGGCCTTTCGGCGGGCCAGTGCAGCATTGGCCCGCGCCACCGGGCCGCACCTGACGGCAGAGGGCTGGATTCGGGCGCGGCGGGTGCATCCGGCGTTGGCCCACGCCCTGCGAACCCACGCCCTGAACGCCGGGTTGCCGCCCGCCGATGCCCCGGCCCTGTACGCCCTGCTTCCGGCCCTGATCGCGGGGCATGTCTGCCGTCCGGCGGGGGGAATGGGCGTGCTGCTGGACAGCTTGCACGGCTTCTGCACCCGGCGAGGTGTGCAATTTCGGGGCGGCGTGCAGCGGCTGGATGCGGCGTCGGGCCGTCTGACGCTGGACGGGGGAGAAGTGGCGCAGCATGATCTGTTGGTCAGCGCTATCGACCCGGCAAGGCTCGCGGCATTGCGGGGCTTGCCCGTGCATTCGCCTGTTGCCCAGCGCACGGTCAGTGGGGTGGCGGTGTACGCCCTGTTGCCGCAGACAGCTCCGTTGCCGCCCACCAGCATCCTGCCGCCCACCGACTTTGCCACCTTCCGCGCCGCCATGCGTGCCGGGGCATTGCCGCCCGATACACTGGCCCTCGTTCACGCCGATGGGCCGCGCTTGGCGGTGTTGCTGACTGCCCCGGC
>JAQBPF010000514.1 GCA_028287665.1 Deinococcus sp.
CGGTTGCCCAGCCCCGTCAGCGGGTCGGTCAGTGCCTGCATTCGGAAGGCATGTGTGACGCGCAGCAATTGAAAACGCGAGAGCAGGATGACGGCGGCGATTGCCAGGCCCAGAGTGTTGAGCGCCAGACCCAACGGGTAGACTGGCCAGAACATGGCCTGTCCCTCCGGGAGGACCAGCAGCACCAGATTTACCGCCACGAACGGCATCGGTAACAGCCACAGGTTATTTATCGTCAGAGCCAACAGGCGTAGCCTTGGCCGCAGCAAGCCAATCATCAGCAGCATGGCCGCCATATTGATGGCGGCTACCACGCCGCCCTGCGACGTTTCGAGCCAACGCCAGAGCAAGACGGGCAGCGCCGCCAACGCCCCGACGCCGACACCGTACCGCACAGCGACCAGTGCCAGCGGCACCAACCTCAGGTCAAAGCGGAATCCCTGCTCCTGAAAGGCGAAGGTCATCAGCAGTAGTGAATAACTGGTGGCTAGCACGACTCGTAAGGCATGCTCACGTACCCGCCGCCGCACAGGCCATTCCCGGTAGGTCAGACTGAGGCCAAAAATGCACGCCACCAGCAAGCAAAAATTAAAAAGGACTTCAGCAAATCCCATAATCGCCAGCCCACTGCACAGTTGTCGTTCCAGCGATGTTAGGGCCCACTCTAGGTCCTGAATACTGCGCTGAGGGGTCAGATTGCTGTGACTTTTCCGCCGTCTCGATTCGGACCGCACAGATGGTCAGAAGTCACAGCTCAACTGTTTCAGGCTACCAAGTGTGCTGGACAGAGAAAAGCTGGCTGCTTCTTGTTCTCCCTGCTTCCTATAGGTCCAAACAGGGGGGGGCTTCAGGAGCAAGCCCTCGAGAAAAGGCGGCCCGTCAACGGCTCCGCAACGTGCCCTGAACGGCGCTCATAAACTCGGCGCGCGTCCGGGCATCATCTTTAAACAGGCCGCGCATGGCACTGGTGGTGGTGCTGGAATTCTGCTTTTGCACGCCGCGCATGGCCATACAGAGGTGCACGCCTTCCATCAGCACAGCCACGCCTTTGGGGGCCAGCAGTTCCAGCACCGCGTCGGCAATCTGGGTCGTTATCCGTTCCTGCACCTGCAAGCGCCGGGCATACAGGTCCACGATCCGGGCAAACTTGCTGAGGCCCAGAATCTTGCCGTCTGGAATGTAGGCGATATGAGCGCGGCCATAGAACGGCAGCATGTGGTGTTCACACATCGAATAGAACTCGATGTCTTTCACGATGACCATCTCGCTGCCTTCGGCCTCGAAGACGGCGTCGTTGGTCACCTCGGCCAGAGTCTGGGTATAACCGCCCGTTAGAAAGCCCCAAGCTTTGGCCACCCGCACCGGGGTTTTCAGCAGGCCCTCACGTTCAGGGTCCTCGCCGATGGCCGTGAGCCAGTCGTGTGTCAGTGCGCTCAGGTCAGGGCGCACAGGCTCCAGCGCCCCTTCGGGCGAGGCGTCAATCAGGTCGAAATCGGATTCGGTGTGCTTGGTCGTCAAAGTACAGGCTCCAGTGTCGTTTGCCCAGCAGAGGGGCAGAGCGGACATATTGAATGCCGCGAGTGTAGGCCAAGGCCCCTCGCGGCAACTGTCTGATGGATTTCAGGGGTGAAGGTAAAAATGGGGGCAGTGCGGCGGGTGTACCGGGGCGGCGTCAGGTTTTTGGCTGCTGTAGGCCACCAAAAGCCGCCTGATCTCCGCCTACTTGATGAATTCTAGGGATTAGACCCAGTCCACCGCGCCGTAGGTCTGCTCGCGGGCCGGGCCACACGAGAAGATCACGACGGGGCAGTTGACGGTTTCTTCGATCAGGTCGAGGTAGGCCTGCGCCTGCTTGGGCAGGGTATCGCGGCTGTCGGCCCCGTCGGTGGTGGACCAACCGGGCATCTGGCGGTACACGGGCTGGCCGTCAGCGTCGTAGTGGGTACAGACCGGAATGGTGTCCAGACCCGCCAGAATGTCCATTTTGTTGATGACCAGACCGTCCAGACCGTTCACGTCTACGGCGTAGCGCAGCAGTTCGAGGTCCAGCCACCCCACCCGGCGGGCGCGGCCTGTGGTGGTGCCGAATTCATCCCAGGGCTTGGAGCCGTCGCCGCGCAGGCGCAGTTCCATATCCCCGAACACCTCGGTGGCAAAAGGGCCGTGACCCACGCGGGTATTGAAGGCTTTGGCCACCCCGTACACGCGGTGAATGGCCTTGTGGTTCACGCCCGCGCCCACCAACACGCCGCCCACCGTGGGGTGGCTGCTGGTCACGAAGGGATAGGTGCCGTAATTCAGGTCCAGCAGAGTGGCCTGAGCGCCTTCAAACAGCACATTCTGGCCTTCCTTGATGGCCTGACGCAGTTGCCCGCCCGTATCCTGCACAAAGGGCAGCAGGGCTTCACGGGTGGGCGCAAGGGCGTCGAGAGCCACGTCGACGCTGGTCCAGCCTGCATCGCGCGTGCTGTTGGGTTTGGCCTCCAGCAACCGCTCTACCCGCTCGCGCAATACACCGTCGTCGGCCAGATCGCCAAACCGGATGCCCACGCGGCGTGCCCGGTCTGCGTAGGCAGGGCCAATGCCGCGTCCCGTGGTGCCGACAAAGTCCTTGCGGCCATCCACAAACTTGTGGTGAGGCAGCACCAGATGCGCCCGGTCACTGATCCGCAGATCAGGATTCAGGCCTGCATCCAGCAGATTCTGACGTTCCTCCATAAACTTCTGCGGGTCGATGACCATGCCGTCGCCCAGCACCGACACTGTGCCTTCATGCAGCACGCCGCTGGGCA
>JAQBPF010000521.1 GCA_028287665.1 Deinococcus sp.
GGTGCATGTGTTGCCCTTTGCCGTACCCGTGCCGCAGGTGCCCGATCATCCTGCGCTGCTGCCTTACAGCGATGAAGGGCTGGACAGTCAGGAAGCCTATGTGGTCACCGAACTGCCGCTGCACGCGGTTCCGGCATCTGACCCGCTGCTGGCGGCGCGCGGTGCATTGGCTGGATTGGCCGCGCTGCACGCTGCAGGCCTGATTCACGGCGGTGTCAGTGCCTCGCAGTTGTGGAGCGTTGACGGCTACGTCGCACTTGCTGGGGCGGGCCTGCCGTGGTCGGGTGGGCAGGGATCGCCGGAAGATGATTTGCAGGCGCTGGCCGAAGCGCTGGCCGTGTTGGGCGGTGTGCCGGAACCCCTGCGGCCCCTGCGCGAGAAGCCCGGCACCCTGACCGCGCAGACAGCTCTGGCGCGGCTACACTCGGCAACCACTTCTCAGGTTCAGGTTTCTGCCCCGCCACAGCAGGCTTCTGCCCAGCCACACTCGGTGGCCGCATCCGCACCTGCTGCACCGACTTCAGCGCCCAGACCCGTTCAGACTCAGCCACAGCCCGTCGGATCAGAACCAGTCCAGTCCGGTTCAGTGCAGTCGGAGTCTCTTCAGGTGGAGGCGGTTCAGCGCAGAGAGGAAGAGGAGCACTCCCCACCTGCCCTGCCCCACGACGGCAGTCCCATAGTCCTGAGTGAGGTTGCCCCAGATGGCCTCACTTCGGCGGACGCCGCGAAGGAAAAGTTGCCCACCGCTGTGGTGGATGTAGAGTTTGCGCCTCCGCCTGATGCATTGACGCCCCTGGCAGAGCCACCCGCTGTTCAGCCTGATGACCTCAAATCACAGGACTCGCCTGAACAGGAGGCTGTCTCATCAGCGCCCGTTGCTGTTCAGTCCAGCATGGTTCAGGCCAGCCCGGCCGGGTCGATTTCTATCGAGCCGATCTCTATAGATCTGGACTCTGACCCGTCCGAGACGGCGGTTACGATTACCCCGGTGTGGCCTCCCACTTCGCCCGAGCCAGCGCCCAGCCTGCCCGCCGTCTCTCCGGTGTCGGCCTATTCCAATGCGCCGCCCGGAGTGGCTGAGACGCCGCAGGAACGCCGCAAACGCCAGAACGACGAGCGCCGCGCACAGGCCATGCAGGACAGCCGGGCCGCCGCCGAGCGCAAGGCCGCCGCCCGCCGCGAGCGAGAAGCGGCGCAGCCTGCCGTGGTACAGATCGAATTCGACGATCTGCCGGATTTGCCTGCTCCGGAGTCGGCTGCTGCGCCACCTGTGGGCATGCGCTTTCCCGATTCTGTGAATGTGGAGCGGGTGCCTGCCTCTATGCGCCGTGCGCCGTTGCCGCCGGAAGATTCGGAGCCATCTGAGCAGAGGGCGGTACAGGAAGTGGGCCGTCTGCCCGGCCGCCGCACCCAGGGCGAACCGATCCGCATCGGCTGGGCCGAAGACGACTCCTGGCGCGTCGTCAGAGGACCCGGCCAGTCTGCTCCGGCCCGCCGCACTGCCCCACGTTGGTTGCTGCCGCTGCTGGCTGCCCTGCTCCTGATCGGCGGCGCGGTCTGGGCCTACCTCGCCTTGCCTGCTTCCACTCCTCCGAAGACCCCGGCAGCGGCGGCAGAAAGCGGGTCTTGCTGCACGGTGCGTTTTACGGTGCAGGGCGCAGCAGGGGTCACGGCCCGCCTCACCGTGATCGACGCGCCAGACGGAGCCAACCTGACACCCGGACAGGAAGTGGGCCTGGCGCCCGGCCCGATCAAGCTGCCTGTGCGCGGCACTTACCGGCTGCGTGTCGCCGCCGACGGGTATGCTCCCGGTACCCTCAGCGTGAGCGCGCCCAACGACCAACCTATCCGCATCGATCTGGGGCCGTAACCGCCTCTCACGCTCCCGCTTCATCAACCGGCCCAGAGTCAGAGGTCTGTGGGTCAGGCGTCAGACGATGACCTGACAATTTGCATAGAATGAAGACAGACTGAAGGTTCCTTTGCTGAATCTGCGTCAGGTTGCCTTCCCGCTCCGTTCCGTTTTGTTTTCCTCAGATCACCGCGCACCCCTTCTCCGGAGGATGTTCATGAAGAAACCCGCACTGAAAATGACGTTGCTGGCCGCCACCGTTCCCGTGACTCTGGCCCTGCTGGGCACGGCTGCCAGCCCCGCCGCACAGGCGCAGACCACGGGCAAGCTCAAGGCCTGCTTCATCTACGTGGGGCCAGTAGGCGACATCGGCTGGAGCTACGCGCACGACGAGGCCCGCAAGAAGACCGAGAAGGCGCTGCCCTGGCTGGAAACCAAATACGTGGAGAGTGTGCCCGAAGGCCAGGCGACCCCTGTGATTGACCGCCTCGTGAAGGATAAGTGTCAGGTCATCTTTACCACCAGCTTCGGCTTTATGGATCAGACGTTGGAAGCGGCCAAGAAGTACCCCAACGTGATTTTTGCCCATGCCAGCGGCTACAAGCGTGCGCCCAACATGGCCACCTACATGGCTGATTTTTATCAGCTGTACTACCTGAACGGCATGATGGCCGCCGCACTCAGCAAGACGGGCAAACTGGGCTACGTGGGAGCTTTCCCCGTGCCGGAACTCAAGCGCCACATCAGCGCGTTTGCTCTGGGTGCCCGCGCCGTCAACCCCCGCGCCGTGGTGAACGTGAAGTGGATCAACGCCTGGGTTGACCCGAACAAGGCCCGTGAAGCCGCCGAAGCCCTGATCAGCGAGGGCAATGACGCGCTGGCCTTCACCGAAGACACCGCCACCGTGGTTCAGACGGCAGCGGCCCGTAAGATTCCTGCCTTTGCCCACTACAGCTCCATGTACAAATTTGCCCCGGATTACGTGGTCAGCGGCCAACTGGTGCACTGGGAAAAGATCTACATCGATTTCCTGACCAAAGTTCATAGCGGCACTTATACCAACAAGAACCTGGCAAAAGTGGATTACTGGAACCTGCTGAAAGGCGGCTCGGTGGAACTGGGCGCACAGGACGGCATGGCCATCAATCCCAAGTGGATTCCCCAACTGAAGGCCGCCAAAATGACCGTGAACGGCAAGAAAGTCAGCGTGTACGACCGCGTGATGGCGCTGAAAGCCGAGATGGAAAAGGGCGGCAAGTTCGACCCCTACAACGGGCCAATCAAAGACCGCAACGGCGTCCTGCGCGTGCCCGCTGGCAAAGTCGCCTCCATTGGCGACCTGAACAGCATGAGCTGGGTGGCCCCCGGCGTTGCCGGTCAGGTCGCCGACGAGCCGAAGTAAGTTCTGAAAAGAGGGAGTTTGTAGGGTGTAGGACAACTCAAAGAGCGGGTGGGAGACAGAATCAAAGTCTCCCACCTGCTCTTTTTCCACGGTCTACGCCCCAGAGCCTTTCTGCGAATTCCGGCCTCAGCGGTGCTGTGCCGCCGAGGCCTCCTTTCTCCGTCCTGCTCACCCATTCACTCGCTCCGCTCGGGTGGGAGAATGGAGCACAACACGCCATTCTTCTGCCAAATTCTCTAAGTGTCTCTGTCGGCCCTCTCCCTCACCTGCTCCGGCGTCAGCGGCCCGCCGTGTCCCGGCAGAATGATCCGCACTTCCATCTCTGCGATGTGCCTGAGCGTCTGGAGGGCCTGTGCATGATCGGCGTTGTAGGGCGCGTGTGGCAGGGCTGCCCGCATGCCGCCCCTGCCATCGGGTGCAGAGAGCACGGCATCGGCGGCCACCAGCACGCCATTTCTGAGCAGTCCGATCTGCCCATGCGAGTGTCCGGGCAGATGCACCACCTTCCAGCCCAGGACGTCCTGACCGGCCTCCACAGCAGTGAGGGTATGGGCAGGCACTTTGGGATGCAGGCGAGAAAGGATGGCTCCCAGCTGTGGGTTGCCCGCTGGATAGGGCAATTCGTGGCGTTGGCCTGTGAGTTGAGGATGCTCCAGCGGGTGCGCCAGCACGGGCAGGCCCAACCGCGCCGCCATGAATGCTCCGCCCGCATGATCCACATGGGCGTGGGTGATCAGTACCGCGTCGGGCCGAAATTGGCGCAGCAGACGGGCATAGGCCGGGGCGTAAGGCAGCGCCCCACTGTCCACCACCACCCGTCCCTGCGGGCTGGAGAGCAGCAACACGTTGGCGTACATGCGCCTGATCTGTACGCCTTCACGGGAGAGGAGGTCT
>JAQBPF010000523.1 GCA_028287665.1 Deinococcus sp.
ATGCTGGCGCTGATGACGGTGGGCCAGTTCAGCCCCGCCCCTTGAGTGTAGAAGTACGCTCCTGCCGCCGCCGCGATGGGCAGGGCCACCGGCAACGCGAACCACAGCAGCCACCCCGCAACGGCTCCTGCCACTGCGCCCACGCCAGCGGCCAGGGCGTACTGGGTGAGTTGAATTGGTGCGGCAAAGTATTCTTCTACCGATAGGGCAGCAACCGCTGCCCCCAGCAGCGTGCAGACCAGAATAAAGATGATGCGGGATACCGGGGCGCGAGGTTTGACAGCGGGTACAGCGGGCGCAGTCGGCACCGGAGCGGCAGCACTGGGCGCGGGAAGAGGAACAGCTTGAGGTGTGGGAGAGGGTTTTGGTGCGGCGACAGGGGCCGCTGGAACGGGAGTCGGTGCGGGTTTGGCAGCGGGAGGCCGGGGCACCGCTTTGGGCGCAGGGGGCGCGGGCTTTGGCGGGGCGGCGGGTTGCACCGGAGCCGGCTTCGGCCTGGGCGCAGGTGGCCGGGCGACTGGCGGCGGAGCTGGAGCGGCGGAAGGTTTGGGAGCGGGGGGTACGGGAGTCGGGGTGCGTGGAGGGGGGGCGGGGGGCACGGCGGTCTTCGACTTTGCTGTTGGCGTTGTCAGAATTGCCAACAACGCCTGTGCGCTCTGGGGGCGGTCTTCTACACGCAGGGCCATGGCCTGAGTGATGGCTTTGCGGAGCCCGGGCAGGGTCGAATCGGGCATCGGCGGCAGGGGTGTGCCCAGCATCAGGTCGGTGGCGGGCGGCGGCATCTGCCCGGTCAGGGCGTGCAGCAAGGTGGCCCCCAGCGCGTAAATGTCGGTGTATGGCCCAAAGCGCCCCGAATTGCCGTACTGTTCCAGCGGCGCGTACCCGGGCGTGACCAGCCGGGTATGGCTCAGCGTTTTGCCCGTCACGAAGGCCCGCACGGAACCGAAGTCGATCAGCACGATGCGCCCGGTCTGGTTAAAAAAGATGTTGTCGGGTTTGATGTCGCGGTGCAGCAGGCCACGTTGATGAATGACCTCCAGGGTTTTCGCCACCGAACGGGCCACCTCGAACACTACGTCGGGGGGCATGGGGCCGCGTTTTTCGATCAGGCCACCCAGCGTGCTGCCTTCCAGAAATTCCATCACCAGATAGGCGGTGCTGTTTTCCTCAAAGTAGTTCATCACCTTGACGATGCCGGGATCGTTGAAGCTCGCCAGCACTTTGGCCTCGTCCAGAAAACCCTTTTTGGTGGTCTGGTACTCGGCGCTGCTGATGTTGCCCGGCGCGACCACCGTTTTGCCGCGCCGCGAAGACCCGTCCAGAAACAGTTCCTTGATGGCGACCTTGAGGCCCAGCCGGGTGTCTTCGCCCGCGTAGGTGATGCCGAAGCCGCCCTGTCCCAGCACCCGGTTGAGGGTGTATTGACCGCTCATCAGGGTGGTGCCCACCGGCAGCGCCACCAGGCCGGAGGCAGTCAGCGGTGCGCCGCAGGTGTGGCAGACGGTTTCGCCGGGCTGAACAGCCGAGCCGCAGACGGGACAGTTCACCGACCTAGGCTCCGGTCAGCTTGCGAATTTCCTCGTCGGTGGGCAGGCCACCCGCGCCGCCACCCGCTTTGAGGGTCTGTGTTTTTGCGCCCAGCCGCATGGTTTTGGCTGTGCCGAGGCTGATGGTCTTGCTGCTGCCCAGCTCATCGATGGCCCGGTCGAGCACCTGGGTCATGGCCCCGTTGCCGAGGCGCTGGGTCATGCTGCGGGCCTGTTCGAGGGTTCGGGCGGCCTGTTCGGGATTGCTCTGCGCTTCCCGGCTGGCCTGCGCCACCAGACTTTCGATGTTGCGCTGCTGAACCCACTGCATCACTTCGCCGTCGACCCGCGCCGACATCGTTTCGTCTCCAGTAAATTCCACCACCACGTCCAGCGGCGGCAATTCGCCCCGGTAATTGGCACCGGGCACCTCGTAGGTCAGCCCCAACTGGGCCAGTCGCATGCGGGCCGCAGGGCGCTCCGGCAGAGTGAATTCCAGAATGTAGGTCGCGCCTGTTCCGGCCTCCACATTGCCGAGTTGCAGCGGCCCATCGGTTTTGGTCACCTCGGTCTGGGTGGGCTGCACACGGGTCACCCGTTCCAGTTTCACGTCTTTGATGGCCCGCACAGTCAGCGCCACATTGGTCACGACCTCGTTGGCCGCCTGCTTCAGGTCGCCCAGCAGCGCGGCGGGCAGATCGGAGGCCCGCACCGCAGGAGGCTGGGGATTCTGATTGTCGGGCACCACGTCGATCGGTTGGCCCTGCGTCCGGTCGGTAATTTCGGTCAGCAGTTCGGTATTCACGTCGTCGCCCACGCCGATGGTGGTCACCGACACCTGCATTCCGGCCAGCACGCCCGCCTGTTCCTGCACCACTTCCGAATCGAACGCCTGTCCATCGGTGAGGAGCACCATCCGGCGGCTGCCCGATTCGGTGTTCAGTACCCGCACCCCGGCTTTCATGCCCGCGCCCATCTGCGTGCCGCCTGAATACCAGTCCAGCTGATCGGTGGCTTTCAGCAGCGCAGCCCGGTCGGTGGCAGCGGTGAATGGAACGAGGATTTCGGCCAGATCATCGAACTTGACGAGCGCAAGACGGTCTTCGGGATGAATCAGATCGGAAGTGATGATGCCGCGCAGGGCCTCAGTGACCAGTTGCAGCTTGTTTTTGCCGCCCCGCACAATCTCGTAGCGTTGACCGTCTACTGTCGTCGTCTCTCCGGTGTGCTCGGTCGGCCCGGTCACCACTTCGCGCATGGAGCCGGAGGTGTCGACCACGAAGACCACCGACAGATTGGGCCGCGCCTGCATGGCCTGTTGATCCGGCAGGACGTTCAGCATGACAAACAACTTCTGACCTGCGGTGTGCGCCAGTAAAAATTCTCGGTGAAGCCGCATTGTGGCGTCGAGCATGAATTGCCTCCTGTCGTGATTTGCCCTCTATGACACCACATCATAAGCAGTTCCGAATTTTGAGTGCTCCATTGTTCTTTGGGAATCACTGGTGTGCGGTGCCACCTGTCCTTCCGGATGGATCCGCAGGGCACAGAAAGAGTATTCGTTGCCCTCCCCTCATCCGCTTGAGTGCAGGCATGACCCTCTGCCTGGAACAAGGGGTGCCGGGGAGGGAGAAGATCGGCGCCTTGACTCTGCCGCGCTGACCCCTCTCCCCTGTTCCGGGTCTCAGCGGGCGGCCCGGCATCCTGGGATCATCCTTCAGGGACGCAGCCAGGTGAGGCTGATCGTCTGGCGTTCTCCAGCGGCCAGACGAACCTTGCCCACGGCGACCAGCTGGCGACCTGGGCCTGCACCGTCGTAGGCCAGCACCACATGCTGTCCAGCACGGCTTCCGATGTTGCTGACCGTCACCTGTGCGGTATGGGCCACTGCGTCGATCTGGAGGTTTTGTTCGGCAAACTGCGTATAGCTCAGGCCCGCGCCGAAGGGGAAGAGGGCGGGGAGGTTGGGGGCCGCGTTCAGGACGGCGGGCAGGGCGTCCGGACGGGCGGGCCAACGAAAAGGCAGGCGACCACTTGGATTGCGGTTGCCCCACACCGCGTCGGCCACGGCCCGTCCGCCCTCGCTGCCCGGCAGATAGGCCATCAGCAGGGCGTCCGAGGCAGGCAGCACCGTTCGCAGGTCCAGTGGCCGACCTGCCAGCAGCACGGTCAGGACGGGTTTCCCGAAGCGGCGCAGCGCCTGTACCCGTGCCAGATCCTGGTCGGTCAGGGCCAGCGCCGGAGAATCGGCCTCCCCTTCCGCTCCCGGTTTCTCTCCCAGCACCGACACGATCACGTCGGCGCTGCGGGCCGCCAGTTGCAGTTCAGCGGGATCGGAGCCGTCCTGATAGGCCAGAGTCACCCCCCTGGGCACCTGCGCCTTCAGCCCCGCCAAAACGGTGACGGCGTCCACCTCCACACCGGGCGGCACGCCCTGCCAGTCCACACTCCAGCCGCCCAGCTGAGCGCGGGGATCGCGGGCGGCCGGGCCCACGACCAGCACGCGGGGGGTTCTCACACCCAGCGGCAGCAGGGGCAAGCCACCCACAGCGCCGTTTTTCAGCAGGGTCACGGAGGCGCCCGCCGCCTGATAGGCCAGCTCGCGGTCAACGACTCTGGCCGCGGCCTGTGCCGGATCGACGAACGGCTGTTCGAAGAGCCCCAGACGAAACTTTAGAGCCAGCACCCGGCTGGCGGCCTCATCCAGCCTGGACGTGGGCAGCTTGCCGGACCGCACCAACTGGCTGACGGTGGCGCTGTAAGCGGCGGCCTCGGTGGGCACCATCATCACGTCGATGCCTGCCAGCACTGCCTGCTGAACGGCGTCTTCCTCAGTCACGGCGACCTTGTGAACCGTCTGGAGGCGGGCCACGTCATCCCAGACAGAAATGGTGATCCCGTCAAACCCCAGATCACGCCTCAGCAGGCCAGTCAGCAGGTCGCCCGAGGCATGGACGGCCTGACCGTTGAGTGCGCCGCTGTTGACCATCACCGTGGCCGCGCCTGCCTGCAAGGCGGCCTGAAACGGGGGCAGCAGAATGTTGCTCAGGGCCGAATCAGACGCTGTTGCCGGGGCACGGTCACGGCCATCAGCAGCCTGCCCATAGCCGATAAAGTGCTTGACTGTGGCCGCCACGCCAGTCAGGGGCGTGGCCTGGAACCCGCGCACCTGCGCGGCGACCAGGGCCGACACCAGCTGAGGGTCTTCACCAAACGTCTCGTAAAAGCGGCCCCAGCGCGGATCGAGGCCCATGTCGGCATCGGGGGCAAAATTCCAGTTGACGCCGGTGGCCCGCAGGGCGGCGCCTGCACTGGCCGCCACCTTCTGGGCGAGCGCCGGGTCAAAGCTGGCCGCCAGCCCGATATTGTGGGGAAACAGGGTGGCTCCCGGCACGTTGTTGTGACCATGCACGCCGTCTGTACCGTACAGCAGCGGAATTCGCAGCGGCGTGGAGTCGAGCGCGTAGCGCTGAAGCGCATTGGTCATCTCGGCCCAGGCCGCCGGGGTGTTGGGCACCGGCGCGAAGCCGCCCCCAGACAGCACCGATCCGACATGGGCTTCTCCGAGCACCGCGCTCAACTGGGCCGGATCAAGGGGGCCACGGGTATAGCCGTTCCCGGCCATCAGACGGGTCAGGTTGGTCTGGACGAGTTGGCCCGCCTTTTCCTC
Source organism: Deinococcus sp. (assembly GCA_028287665.1). GTDB lineage: Bacteria > Deinococcota > Deinococci > Deinococcales > Deinococcaceae > Deinococcus. The sequence goes on from JAQBPF010000523.1 coordinate 5,197, forward strand.
CAACGACATACGCGACAATAGATCCTGAACTCGGGTGTCGATGGGGAGGGCTGGATTCTGGTAAGGCAAGGGCGCAGCAGCGGTGGCCAGCGAAATGGAGCAGCATAGGATACAGGTCAGCAGGTTCATGCAAGTTCCCTTCCTTGCCCCGGTTGGGGCACTGAATTTGATCTGCTCACCTTAAGGGATGCAGCCTAGCCGTACAGACCGCCAACCGAAGGCAGATTCAGAGGCCGAGGGCTGACCGCACGGCCCGGGCCGTATTCGGGGGATACACCGGTATGAATTCCGCATGATTCACCGTCCACAGCTGGTCGAACAACGGGTACGGAATAGAGATCTGAGGGCCGTACAGCGGGTCCAGGACTCGGAAGGCCTGCCGGGTATCGTCGAAGCCCGTGACCACCCGGAAATGCGGGATGGTGGAGGCGGGCCCCAGCCACTGCAACACAATGACCGGAACCCCCAAGGCCACCAGGGCACGCAGATGGGCGCGGCGACCGCCCACAAAGCGCCGGGCCTGCAAGCCGTAGCGGCCCACGTATCTTTCGATGGCTTCGGCCGTCATGTAGCCTCTGGGCGTGGCCTTGGCGGCCGCAGCGACCTGCTGCTGGGACACCTGCTGGCCGTAATACCCCAGCACGCTGGCAATGGCCTGAGGACCGCAGTTGTTGAAAGTCTGGTAGGCAAACGGCAGGGGCTGTAACCGCATCGCTGCGGGCAAAACCGAGCGGGCCTGGGCGTCCTGAGTGGCTGGCACAAGAAGTGTGGCCACCAGCACGCACCAGCTCAGAAGGGGCCGCCGTGACCACCGCCGGAGACTGCGCCGCGCTGCACCCATCTCAATCACCGTCACCGAGCTCAACCGCACGGGACGGCCCCCGGGCCAGTTCCAGACCCGCCAGTTGATCTCTTGAGGTTCAAAAAAGCTTTGCCGCCGACCAGTGGGAAGAAGGCCATCACCAGCAAAACCGCCTGTGCTGTGTGGGCCTCCCAACGGGGCGAAGCACCTTCCCAGCAGGCAGAATAGAACGGTCAACAGATCTCTGGACACCCCTTATTGTCTCCACCACCTCTCACATTCCCCTGACAATACAGAACCTTCGGCGGGGCCTGGGTGGGCTGCGTCCAGCTCCTTTTCCGGTCAGGAGAGGACAAGAGGCCGGATTCCCGCCCGACCTCCCGGCGCGTCCGGTTTGAATTACTATGTTTTGGATCCGCTATGAACCCTGACCTCTGGAACGTTCAGTTGCTCGGCCCGGTTTACCTTCAAGGCCCGGACGCCACTGTGCAGCGTCCGGAACGCAAACTTGCCGCCGCGCTGGCGTATCTGGCCCTGGAGGGTGCCACTCCGCGCGGCCGTCTGGTCGGCCTGCTGTGGCCGGACTCTCCGGAGCACACGGCCCGCAACAACCTGTCTCAGATGCTCCGCAAGCTGCGGCTGTTTGCGGGCACTGACCTGGTCACAGGCGGCGAACTGCTGGAGCTGTCTCCCAGGGTGGAAGTAGACGCAGCCCGGCTGCGCGACCACTTTGCCCAGGGACGAACTGCCGAACTGCTGGGGCTGGACGGCGAACTGCTGGCCGAGCTGCGGTACGACGACTGCCCGGACCTGGACGACTGGGTGAGTGCCGAGCGCGAGCGGCTGAGCGAATGGCGCGGCCTGGCCCTGCGGAGCGAACTGACGCGGCTGGAAAGGGCTGGAGACTACGCGGCGGCCCTGCTGCAGGCGCGGGCCCTGCTGGACCTCGACCCGGTTTCGGAGGAAGCGCACCGCCACGTCATTCGGCTGCATTACCTCCTGGGAGACCGTCCGGCAGCCTTACGCGCCTACCACAAGTGCAAGGAGGTCCTGTGGCGCGAGTTCCAGACCCGGCCGCTGCCGGAAACCTTTCAGCTTGCACGCGAAATCGAACAGGGCACTGTGCCCGTTGCCGCTCCCGCCAAAGCCGCCTCACTGCCGCTGGCCCTGCTGCGCCCCCCGCACCTGATTGGCCGCGAGCGGGAGTGGGCGCAACTGGACGGGGCCTGGGAACGCGGCCAGATGATCTATGTCGAGGGTGATGCAGGCGTGGGCAAGACGCGGCTGGTGACCGATTTTGCGGCCAGCAAAGGAGTGTTTATCGAGTTCCGGGGGCGGCCCGGGGACGTGCATCAGCCGTTTACCAGTTCGGCACGCAACTACCGCGCGCTGGTAGAGCGCTGGCCTGGCCTTCAGCTCGAACCCTGGGTCCGGCAGGAACTGGGCCGGGTGCTGCCCGAATACGCGCCGCCCGGCCCGCCGCCGGAACCGCTGGGCTCGGGGGCGGATGTGCTGCGTTACCGCCAGGCCATGATGCAGCTGTCTCTCCAGACCTACGTCGGCATCCAGACCGTGGTGGCCGACGACCTGCAATTTTACGACCACCCCTCGACGCGCGACGGCCTGTATTTCTTTGCCAATATGTTTGCGGCCCCGCGTGATCCCGAACATCCCTTTCCGCGCGTGATCGGTGCTTACCGCACCGGAGAACTCATGCCCGAAGTGCTGCGTGATACCGAAGAACTGGTGCGGCAGGGCGTCGCCATCAAGGTCAGGCTTCAGGCGCTGGGGGAAGACCTGCTCAACGCCCTCATGGACGACCTGGGCGTGCCCGACGATCAGGCGCTGCGGTCCCGGCTGGCCCAATATTCCGGCGGCAGTCCACTGTTCTTGCTGGAGATCGTCAAGCACCTGATCGAGAGCGGCACGCTGGCCAGGAATCAGCTGTCCAGGGTGGAGCTTCCGATCACCACCAAGGTCAGTGAGGTGATCTCAAGGCGTCTGGCGCGGTTGTCGGCTCCAGCACTTCAGGCGGCGCGGGCAGCCAGCGTGCTTCAGAGCGACTTTGACGTGGAACTGGTCGCCGAGGTCCTGGGCGCACCCCTGCTCGACACCGCTGCCGCCTGGGAGGAGCTGGAGGCCGCCGGGATCGTGCGTGGGCACGGCTTCTGGCACGACCTGGTGTACGAAACAGTCTCCGCGAACATCCCCGGCAGTGTGCGGGCCCTGCTGCACCGCGCGGCGGCCCGCACGCTGGAGCGTGCCGGGGGCCATTCTGCACGGGTGGCCCGCCACTGGCAGGAAGGCGGCAAACCCGACCTCGCCGCGCCCGCCTTCCTGCGGGCTGCGCAGGACGCGCAGGACCGTTACCAGCTCACCGAGACCGCGCAGTTTTACGCCCAGGCCGGGGCCGCATTCGACCTGCTTGGCCGCACCGAGGAGGCCGCCGCCGCCCGCAGCGCTGGGGAACGGGTGCAGGACCAGCTCATGCTGGTGGGGGTCCAGTAACTCCGCCTGTCTGGCAGGTTGGGGGATTCTGGGTGTCTCAAGGTTCTGTTTAGAATTTAAAGGTCCCGTTCAGAGGCACCCACTTTAAGCTAAGGGCCATGATACGTCGTCTTGGCCGTCGCTCAGCGCTTTTGTCAGCCTCGATCTCATGAGAGAAAGTGAATGGCGGACCTGGTTGCAGGGCTTACCTGCTGGCCGGGCACCGCTCCAGAGCGTCCAGGCTGAGCTGGAATGGCAGGCCATGGCCACAGAGGCCCGCCTGACTGAGGCAGTATGGCAGCGCAACAGGGCCAGCGAGCGGGCCATCCGGATTGAACTGAACGAACTCAACAGCAAGCTGCTGTTGATCCGTAGCCAGCTCAAGTCACTGGACCTCCCGGCGCTGCTCAACACGACAGAATCGGTGATCTGAGGCAAGCATTTCAAAAACTCCTCTGCCCGGCTGGACAGGATGATCCATGAGCAGGCTCAGGGGGAGGTCAGGCCTCACCAAGCCGAGGAGGAGCGCAGGCCTATGAGGGCCGAACGGGGTGAGACAATCACGGATATGAGCCGCCAACCCATCACTGCGCTTGAGCTGCGCGACCTGGCGCGGTTGCGCCGTGTTCGCGACCGGATCGACCGCGAGTATGCTCGGCCGCTCGACGTCGAGGCGCTCGCCCTGGGCGTAAACATGTCGGCCGGACACCTCAGCCGACAGTTCCGGCTCGCTTACGGCGAGTCACCGTACAGTTACCTGATGACGCGCCGGATCGA
>JAQBPF010000008.1 GCA_028287665.1 Deinococcus sp.
ACGCAGGGCGGCAGCGTCCAGCACGGCACGGAACTGGTAGAGGGCGGCCACGATATACGGGGCGCTCGGTTCTGTCGCTTCAGGTACAGACAGCTCTGATAAAGACACTCTTGATACAGGGGCAGACGCGGCCATCACGGGCGGCAGTATAAGCGGTGGGGGCTGGGGCAAAGGCGGGCGGTTTACGGTTGATAGCGATACTGGAAATACGACCTGACTTGCGGAAGAGCAACAAGACTGAGGGCGTTCGTCAAATAGAGCAGTGCAATGACGAGCCATCCCGTTCGGAGTATTCCTGATAGTTCTGGGGTCACGATAAAAAGCTGGAAAGCTGTCGAGACGAGGAGTAAGCTCAGCATGACCCGCGCCCAGCACAATCCCCGAAACACCATCCAAGAGAGAAAAAATGTAAGGGCCAGTCGCACGGCATAAGCGAGATCAAAACCTAAAAAGAGGCGTGCCACTGCCCCAAACACAGTCAGGCCCAAGATCAGGCTAAGAATGCCACCAACAATCCACCGACCTGTTTTAATTTCCCTGTTGGTCACACAATCAAGCTACGGGCTTCGGCTGTTGGCTTTCTGATGTTCTGAGCCTTGTGGCGCATTTGCCCTCGCCCCATTCCTGCTAGCCTCTGTCCTGCATGTCCACGCTCCTTACCGCCGAATCCATCTCTCTCGCCTTCGGGGAGCGGGCGGTGCTGTCGGGCGTAAGCCTGAATGTGCAGCAAGGCGAGCGGGTGGCCCTGCTGGGGCGCAACGGGGCAGGCAAAACGTCGCTGCTGCGGGTGCTGACCGGCGAACTGATTCCCGATGACGGCGAGGTCTGGCGGGCCGAGGGGCTGCGCGTGGCGGTGTTGGCCCAGCATCATGCCCATGCGGAGGGCGTGCGCGTGCGTGATCTGGTGGCCGCCGCGCACCCTTACCGCGAACTGGAAACCGAGTTGCTGACCTTAGAAGCCCACCTGGGCGACCCGGAAGCCCTGACCGCGTGGACGGCCCTGCACGCCCGCCTGGACGATCTTCAGGCCTACGCCTGGCCTTCTCGCATGGCCCGCATTCTGGGTGTCCTCGACCTCACGCGCTTTTTGGGGCGTGATGCAGCGTCGTTGTCGGGCGGTGAGCGTACCCGGCTGGCATTGGCCCTCGCACTGGCCCGCGAACCCGATCTGCTGCTGCTGGACGAACCCACCAACCACCTCGATATCCGCATGCGCGAATGGCTGGAAGGCTGGCTACGCGACTTTTCGGGGGGCGTGATCCTCACCAGCCATGACCGTGATTTTCTGGATGCGGTGGCGGGCCGCAGCCTGTGGCTAGAGGGCGGCGAGGCCACCGAATACGCTGGCGGCTATTCCCGCGCCCGTGCCCAGCGCGAACTGGAACGCCGTACCCAGTCCCGCGCCGCCCGCCTGGGCCAGCAGGAAGCCGCCCGCTTGGAAGGCAGCGCCGAACGGCTGGACGTATGGGGCCGCCGCTCCCGTCCCCTCAAAAACCGTGCCCAGCGCCTGCCCATCGCCGAAGCGCCGCTGCCCGAACGCCAACTCCGAATGCGCCTGCTGGCCGGAAGTGCCCGCGCCCCGTTGGTGGCCTGGGGCGAGCATCTGAGCAAAACGTATACCGATCACCCCATCTTGCGGGAAGTGGCGTTCAAGCTGCGGCAGGGCGACCGCGTGGCGCTGATGGGAGCCAACGGCACAGGTAAAAGCACGCTGCTGGGCCTGTTGGCTGGAATCCTGCACGCCGACGCGCCCCCATTGGGCCAGGCGGGGTTGGGCCAGCCGGAACCGGTGCTGCGGGTGGCGGGCGGCGTCACGGTGGCGCATCTGGATCAGATCTGGCACGGCCTGAACCCTGGCGAGGCGCTGCGGCCCCAGTTCGAGCGGCGCTTTGGCGGGCGGGCCAAAGCCCTGCTGGGCGGTGCGGGTTTCGTGGCTGCCGACTGGCCCAAGTTGCCGGAAGTGTTGTCGGGCGGCGAGCGGGCGCGGGCGGGTCTGGCGCTGGTCAGTGCGCTGCGGGCCGACTTGCTGCTGCTGGACGAACCCACCAACCATCTGGACGTGGACGCCCTGCAAGCTCTGGAGGAAGCCGTGCATGCCTACGGCGGCGCTGTTGTTATCGTCACCCATGACCGCCGTTTTGCCCGCGAGGTCGCCAATCGGCTGTGGGTCATCGAGGACGCGGCCCTGCGCGAGGTCACGGGTTGGGCGTCTTCCGGCTGGAAGGGCAGTGAGTACCTGGATCCGGCCCGCTCGCTGACGGGCGATCCGCCACCGCCGCCGCCCCTGCCCACACCCCGGCAGCGGTTGGTGGCCGTAGAAAACCAGTTGCTGGAGGCCCGCGCCAGCCTGAATGCCACAGGCGCACTCACCGGGCGGGAAGAAGCGCGGCTGCGGGCGCAAACGCATCAGCTTCAGCAGCATTTGTATGACCTGTATGCCGAAGCGTTTGCCGCCCCCAACTACGACGCTCAGGTGCGCGAGCCTCCGCTGACGGTTCGGGGGCAGCAGTTGGGGGAGTGGAGCTCGGAGAGTACGGCGTCCAAGGGTCAAGGGTCTAACGGACTAAGCACCGACAGCATCGGGCGGGGCGGCATGTTCTGGGCGGCGCACGATCCGGGTTGCCCGCATCTGGCCTGGAACGGCGAATGCCTGCGCTGGAGCGTCATTTCCTCTGACGACTTGCCCAATTGGTACGGCGCGGCGCTGCTGGGCGGGGCGCTCCGAATCCTGTTCGAACGGTGGAATGTGGGCCGTGTGCGACTGGGTGAGGGCGGGCCACTGCTCACCCGCCGCGCCTACTTCGAGCGGGTGGGGTTGGTGAGCGTCAGAAAGCCTCTGCCGGAAGCTGTGTCAGAGACCGTGTGAGAAGCTGGGACCGCCTGATTTCGCTGGACTG
>JAQBPF010000027.1 GCA_028287665.1 Deinococcus sp.
GGTGGGCGTGCCCGTGGGAACCCCCACACGCGCCGCGCAGAGCGTCAGCACAGACTGACAGCTGAGCGTCGGCCAGGCCCCGTCCAGCGCCTTCGGAAACTGCACAGAGGACTGAGGGTCAGACCGCGCACGGAGCCGGAAGATACTTCCTGTAGGCATAGAGTTGTAGGCACAGAGCTGTAACACAGCCGAGGAACGGCTTTTCGGGCCGCTTCCGTGCCATCATCAGAACCGTCATGATCGTGAAATACGGCGGCAACGCCATGAAAAGTCTGGAGCTTCGCCGCGCAGTGGCCGCAGAACTGGCTGCCCTGCGCCAACATCTACCGGTGGTGGTGGTTCATGGTGGCGGCCCGGTCATAGAGGGCGAACTGGCGGCGCGGGGCATATCCAGCGAGTTCCGCAATGGCCTGCGCGTCACGTCAGCCGAGGCGATGGATGTGGTGGAAATGGCGCTGTGCCAGCTGAACAAGCAGTTGGCCCAGGACATCGGCGGCGCAGTGGGCCTGATGGGCCGCGATTGCCTGCTGCTGACGGCTGAACCCTTTGACCCTGCCCTGGGACGGGTGGGCCGGATCACGGGGGTCAATGCTGACCTGCTGCGAACCCTGCTGGGGGCCGGAATCACGCCTGTGGTGGGGTGCGTGGCGGTGGGCCCGGACGGCAACGCCCTCAACATCAACGCCGATACCGCCGCCGGAGCCGTGGCCGGGGCTCTGGGTGAAAGCATCATCTTTCTGACCGATGTAGACGGCGTGTACCGCAACTATCCTGACCCCACCAGCCGCGCCGCCACCCTCAGCCGCCAGGAAGCCGAAGACGGCGTCAGCGCAGGCTGGATCGCAGGCGGCATGATTCCCAAAGTTCGGGCTGCGCTGGACGCCCTGGACCGGGGCGCACCGCACGCCACGATTGCCAGCGGCATGGTCGCCGGGGTGCTGGGCGCGGCGGCCCGTGGGGAAGCGGGCACGCGCCTCACGCCCTGATCGGCACGAAATAGAAGCTGCTAGCGGGTCTGGCTGAAGATGAGCGTGTCGCGGACCTGTTCCGGATCGTTGGCCGCCACCGTGTCGTTCACCAGATGGGCGTCTAGCGCGTAGCCCAGTGCGGGCGGAATACGGGCGCTGCGTTGGTTGGCCGGATCGCAGCGGATTTCCAGGCGGCGAAAGCCGAAGCCGCCGTCTGCCACCGGGGTCAGGGCCAGTTCGGTCAGCGCGTGCGTCACCTCGGTGGCGTAGCCGCGCCCCGCCTGCGCTGTGGCGATCCAGTAGCCGATTTCACCTTTGGGCACGCGCCAGTCGAGGGCGTGATAGCCGCTGCTGCCGATCAGTTCCAGCGGCTCCTCGGCCTGTTCTGGCACGCACCAGACGTGATAACGCAGATTCTCACGGGCATCGAACTTGGCCGCCACATCGCGCAGGTTCTCGCGGGTGGCCTCTACATCAGGCGGTGTTTGCGCCCAGAACATCCACGGTCGCAACTCGGGCAAAGAGGCCGTGATGGCAGCGCACAGCGCTTCAGCGTCGGCAGACTGGGGCCGCCGCAACAGCAGACGCGGGGTCCGGATTTCGTGGGGAACAGCGGGTGAGAGAGGCATAACAGAGAATAGACGGCCTCTGGTCTTCTGCGTGACTGAATTGCCGCCTCAGGGCGCAGCCAGCCGGAGCGCCAGAGCAACCGCCCGGCGATATGGGTCGTGTGCCCCCGGTGCCGCAACAGATGAAGACAATTCCTCTACGATCCTGCGGAACATCAGCGCCCGCAGGAACAGTTGCGGGAAGTCCGGCACCTCCCTGACTGCCTCCAGCAAGCCCTCGTCTGCCCCCTCCCAGACCAGCGCATCGGCCACCACGATTGCCAGCGCAAACCCGGCAGGCCGCCAATACGGAGAAAAGTCAATCACGGCGGGCGCGTCCGGTTCCGAGAACAGGACGTTGCCGGTCAGGTCGCCGTGGATGAGTTGCGGGGGCGCACGCACGGGCCGGAGCTGCTGGGCAAGTCGCCGGATGTGTGGGGCAGCCAAGAAGTTGTCCAGCGGGAGTTCTCCCCAAGCCATGCGGTCTGCGGCGGCCCAAGGGTCTGTGCGGGCGTCCAAAAACGCGGGGCGCGGCACAGCCATCAGAGTTTCATGGAAGTGCTGACCGACTCGCACAATCTCTGTCCAGCGGCCCGGTTCATGGCGGCCTGCCAGGTAGGCCCACGCCGACCACCCTTCGGCCAGCACCGCGCCGGTGTGGGCACGCAACAGCCGGGACACCCGCACCTCAGGCCGATTGACTTGCCCCAGCACCCGCGCTTGCCATTCCAGTTCTTCCACGCTGTGGGTGTCCGGCTTCAGGACTGCCTCGCCCACACGCCACACCGTCGCCTGCCCACCCATCAGAGGTTCGGGCCGCCCAGACAGCCCAAACGCCTCCAGAACGCTGATCGGGGGTGGCCGGTTCACAGGGCGAGTCTAGGCGCTTCCCGCGCTCGCCGCCTCCGCTATCATCCAGGGCGTGAGCCGCGCCGAACTTCCCAGCCCTGCACCGGGCAACCGTCCACTGGGAATTTTTGACAGCGGCGTGGGCGGCCTCAGCGTGCTGGCCGAAATTCGCCGCCGCCTGCCGCAAGAGGACATCCTGTATCTGGCCGATACCGCGCACCTGCCCTACGGCGCACGGGGCGACGACGATCTGCGCGACCTGACAGCGCGGGCGGTGGCCGCCCTGCACGCACGCGGCGTCAAGGGCGTGGTGGTGGCCTGCAACACGGCCAGCGCCTTCAGTCTCACGCACCTGCGCGAACAGTACGGCCCCCAGTTTCCGGTCATCGGGCTGGTTCCGGCAGTCAAACCGGCCATTCAAGCGACCCGTTCGGGCGTGGTGGGCGTGCTGGCCACCCCCGGCACCCTGCGCGGCACGCTGCTGCAAGATGTAGTTCGGGAATTTGCCGTGCCAGCGGGCGTACAAGTGCTGATGGCGGTCAGTGCGGCACTCGTTCCACTGGTCGAAGCAGGCAAGCAGGACAGCGCCGAAACACGGGCCGAATTGAGGCGGGTGCTGGAGCCTTTGCAGGCAGCAGGAGCCGATCAATTGGTGCTGGGCTGCACGCATTATCCGTTCCTGGCCCCGGCCATTCGCGCCGAATTTGGCGACACGTTTTCCCTGGTAGACAGCGGCGCGGCAGTGGCCCGGCATACCCGCAGCACGCTGGAACGCCTTGGGCTGCTGCGGCAAGAAGCTGTGAACCACACACCCGAAATCAGCTATTTCGTCACGGGGTCGGTGGAGGCGGCGCGGCCTGTTATGGCGACCCTTCTGGCCGGGGCCATGCACAATGGGTGTCAGAGTTCAGTTCTCGCCCTTCATTCTCCCCCCAGAGCCGACGCGCTCCAAATCGAGTCCATCCAAACATGACCAAAATGAATCACCAGACCCGCCTGCCCATCCGTGAGGGCCGAGACAGCCTAACGCCCCGCCCGCTGACCGTGCGCCGCAGCGTGAATCCGCACGCCCCCGGCAGCGCCCACCTGACCATGGGCCGCACTGAAATCTTGGCAACGGTGAGCGTAGAAGACAAGGCCGCGCCGCATATGCGCGGGCTGAAAGAAGGCTGGATGACCGCCGAATCCGCCATGCTGCCCCGCGCCACCACCGACCGGCAAGCGCGGGAACGCAGCCTGCAAAATGGCCGCCGCCACGAAATTCAGCGTTTGCTGGGAAGGGCAATGCGGGCCAGCATGGACTTGCGCCCCTTTCGGAACCAGACGCTGTACATAGACTGCGACGTGTTGGTGGCCGATGGCGGAACCCGCGTGGCGAGTATTCTGGCTGCCCACGCCGCCCTGCACGATCTGTGTGACCGGATGGTGCGGGCCGGAAAACTGAGCGAATGGCCCCTGCTGCACAACGTGGGCGCGATCAGCGTGGGATTTGTGGGCGATGAACTGCGCGTAGACCTTGATTACGCCGAAGACAAGGTGGCCCGCGCCGACCTGAACGTGGTCGCCACCAGCACCGGCCTGCTGATCGAAACGCAGGGCGGAGCCGAAGCAGGCCCGATGACGACAGAAGAATTCACGCGCCTGATGACCACGGGCGTGGCGGCAGTACAGGAATTGATGGTGGATCTGGGCCAGCAACTCGCGGTGCGTCCGG
>JAQBPF010000060.1 GCA_028287665.1 Deinococcus sp.
CTCGCGCTGGTCGTATTCAGAGGCAATCGGAATGATTTCTTTGCGGGCAAAATCGCGGGCAAGTTGCTGTAATTGGCGTTGCTCGTCAGACAAGGTGAAATCCATAAGCACTCCTGTAGGGGCAGAAAAGAAAGAAGGTTTTGAACTGAGTCCAATCTACCAGAGTCGGCCCCGAGAAAGGAGGAAGACCCAGAAGAGGGACACCCGGTCTGAATGAGTTAGTAAGGAATAACCAAGAAGAAACCTTTCGACTATTCTGTCAGGAAGGCCATTGTTTGCCAGCATTCTTACCTCTGCCCACCAGCTTTGCCCCTACAGGCTCAGTTGCACCATCAACCGTTCCATCGTTACCCCAGCGTCCAGCCCACGCTTCATTGCCAGATCGGCGTCCAGAATCCGGCTCAGATGGGCGCGAATTTTGGCTTCGTTCAGGCGGCGGGCCACATCCAGCGCTTTCTTGGCAGGATAGGGTTTGACGCCGAGGCGTTGGGCGGCGGCGGCTTCGGTCACGCGGCCTTCCTCCTGAAGGAGTGCCACGCAGCGGGCCACCAGGGCGTATTGCCAGACCACCGCGCCCATCAGCTTGAACGGGTCCTCACCTGACGCGATCAGGCGGCGCAGTTGCAGCACCGCTTCCCCCGGATGGCCAGAGGTCGCTGCACCCAACATGGCAAAACTGTCGCCCGGCGGCTCGCGGCCCACCACGCGCTGTACGGCGTCACGGGTAAATGGACCGTCGATCAGCGTCAATTTGGTCAGTTCGGAGGCCAGACCTGCCAGATCGGACCCAAAAACTTCAGCCAGATAGAGCGTGGCCTCCTTGTCCAATTTCAGGCCCATTTTTTTGGCCCGTTGGGTCGCCCACCCCGCTACATCGCCCGCTTTGGCAGGAGTGGCCGAAGCGATCTGCTCCCCCTTGCTGTACACCTTGATCCGTGTGGCAGGCGGCGCTTCATCCAAAATAGCCACCGTGACCTGTGCCGAAGCCAGTAAATCCAGCAGCGCTTTATCGGGCTTGACGCCATCAAAATCCACAATCACGCCGCCGTCGCCAAACAATCCGGGTGAGAGGTGAGGACGGAGCGCCTCCGCAGTGACATCGTCGCCGCCCATGCGGGGCAATTCGCGCGGGTTCAGGCCACGCGCGGTGAGGGTGTCACGCAGGGTTTCTTCGGCCAGAAAGCGGTTTCCTGTAAAGACGATCAGGCTCAAGCGATTTCTCCCACTGGGTTTCCTTCGATCAGCGCCGTTTCATACGGCCCGCTGGTCGAAAAACCCAATTGGCACCGCACAGCGCAGAGTTGCCTCAGCATTTCAGCGGCGCTGTCGGGGCGTCCATCGGGGTCGCGGTCCAGGGCAGCCAGCATCACCGGGTGCAGTTCTGAAGGACCGGGCAGGGCGGCGCGGCGTTCGTGAATGCCCACCAACCAACCCAGCGCATCTTCGTAGGGGGGGTGTCCAGCCAGGCAATCGAACATCAACACGGCCACCGAATACAGGTCGCTGCGGGGATCGCCGCGCACGCCCTTGAACTGTTCGGGGGCCATAAAATGAGGCGTGCCCATGCGCGTGCCGCTGTGAATATCCAGGGGCAATGTACGGGCGTGGCTCATGCCGAAATCAATGACCCGCACCGAGGCGGCCTGCACTGGCCCCCGCATCAGCAAGACATTCTCCGGTTTGAGGTCCTGATGGGTGACGCCCCGTGAATGCAGATGGGCAGTGGCGTGCAGAACGCCCATCGCCACCGCGCTCGCCTCGTCCGCCGACATCGGCCCGCACAGCGCCAGGTCGCGCAACGTACCGCCCGGAATGAAGGGAAACAGCAATTGGGTGGGCGTGCGGGCCAGCAACGGGACCACCAGTGGATGATCCAGCATCGCAGCGATCTGGCCTTCGTGCCCAAAGCGCTCACGAATATCAGTGTTGGCAGTCAGCAGTGTTTTGACAAACACGCTCTGGCCGCGCCATTCGCCTGTTTCACTCAATACGCCGCCCCGCGCCGCAACGGTGCTGGGGTTGTCTATGGGTTGCGAACCAGATAAATCTAACACGTTGTTTTATTTAACCACGAAAAATATACAGAGGAGTGGTTGGTCTTTCAATTGCATATCCCCTAGCAATCGACCAAGCAGTCAGATCTGTGTTTTGATGAATTGAGCCGCCCTCCGAAGAGGAGCAGCCCCCGTGTTTACGCTCTGAAACTCAGTTGACTCGGATGCTGTTTGCCAGATTCCGCACCACAGCTTCGTTCTTGCTGTAGTCCTTGACGTTGCCTGCAATGGTCACGACCAACATGCGGTTGCCTGCACTGGTCACCAGCAATTCGCGGCGCTGGTCGTCGCCTTTGCCGGGGGTGGTAAAGACAAACTGAGCCCAGGAGCCGCCCCCAAACTGCATCAGATTGGCTTTCAGGGTTTTGATCCCCGTCACCTGAGAGCGGATCACAGCTGGAAACTGGGCCACCAAGCCTTCGATTTCATTGGTGGCCAGTCGGCTTTCGCGCCACTCGAAGGCCACAGTAACCTTGTGGTCTTCGGTGATGAAGACGTAGGCGGGGCGTGTGGCCGGATTGGGGAAGGTGGACTGCAAAAAGCTCTGATTCAGCTCGGCCAATTTGGCATTCGGCTCCACGGAAACAGGAAGATTGGGAAGGTTGACGGGCGCGGCGAACGCGAAGCCCATCATCAGGGTCAGAGAAAGGAGCGCTTGCTTCATGTTGCATTACCCTACCCAAACTCCCCAGCCTCCTCATGAACTGAGGGTGAGGAACGTGCGAGCCCCATCAAAAAACAGTCAACTGACACCCTGGATTCCACCAGCTCTCCTCTCATGACTGGCCCCGACCGACAAACTCGGCAGCGCGCGCTCCGATCATCATACTGGTGGCGTTGGTGTTGGCATGGATAATACGCGGCATGACGGAGGCGTCGGCCACCCACAATCCCTGCGTGCCCCGCACTGCTAGCCTGCGGTCAACCACCGCGTCATCGCTGTCGCCCAGCGCCGCCGTACCCACCGGGTGATACAGAGTGACGCATTCCTGCCGCACGAACTCGGCCAGATCTGCGTCTGAGTGCAGACCAGTGGTAGGCAAGACCTCTCCAGCATTCACCTGCCTGAGGCCCTCGCCCAGCGCGATCTCCCGTGCCTGCCGAATGCCCGAAACCAGCGCCGCCACATCACGTTCATCGCGGAGGTACTGGGGATCTATGTGCGGCGCGGCCAACGGGTCGGCACTGCCGAGGCTAATACGTCCGCGGCTGTGTGGCTCCACCAGGACTGGGCCCACCGTAAAGTGCCACCCATCTGCCCGCTGAAACCCGTGGTCGCGGAAATAGGCCGGGCCAAAGTGATACTGCAAATCGGCGTGTTGCAAGTCTGGCCCAGAGCGCACGAAGGCACTCGCCTCGGCAATATTGCTGGTGAGCGGCCCGGTGCGGTTCAGCAACCACTGCGCGAAGGCCGCTCCTTCTGACCCACCATCCAGCGACTGCACCTTTGACCGGAAGATGACGGGCACGGCCAGATGATCCTGTAAGCCCCCGCCCACGCCCGGCAGATTGACCCTGACGCCGATTCCGTGCCGCGCCAGTTCCTCCCCCGGCCCCACGCCCGACAGCATCAGCAACTGCGGCGTCTGGACCGCGCCTGCCGCCAGCACCACGCCCCCCGCTGGAGCGTCCAGCGTGCGCCCCCGCCAACGCAGGCGCACGCCCACCGCCCGCGTGCCTTCCCACAGCAGTTCCAGTACCCGCGCCCCGGTCAGTACCGTCAGATTCGGATGGTTCAGCACAGGCCGCAGAAATGCCCGGAACGCACTTTGCCGCTCGCCCCGGTGGTGATTGCTTTCCAGAAGGCCCGCGCCTTCCAATATGCCGTGATTGAAGCTGGAAACGGCTGGCACACCCAGCACGCTGCTGGCCGCCTGCACGAAGGCGTGGCTCAGGTCATGCGACGCGGCCCGGTGGCCCACCGCCAGTTCTCCGGCGTCGCCCCGAAA
>JAQBPF010000095.1 GCA_028287665.1 Deinococcus sp.
GCCTGCACCGAAAACGTGTGTTCGGGAAGGCGGCGCACCAGCTGATCGACCCACACGCTGACCCCACTGTGCCCCTGAGGATAGGTGACTTCGGTGTACAGGACGACGCTCAGAGGTTGCCGCGAATTGTGAGGGGGAGTAAGGGTCATGACGGCATCTATCAGCAATGCCCCTGATTGGGGGCCGTGGCCGAATTTGGGGCAAAAAAGACGGCCAATGTGGCCGCCTGAACATTTGTTCAGCTGTATTGGGTCACTGTGGTGGCTCTCTTGTGCCCGCCAACCTTGACCCTTTGAGGACTATTCGCCCAATTTCCCCTCTTCGCCCATGTTTGAACTTGGTGGGTCGCTGGCCACCATGCTGCCTGCCGAGGCCACGTCCTGTTTGTCCATGCCCCGGTCTGCGAACTCGCCGGGGGCTTTGCTCTGGGCCGTGACTTCAGCAGCAAGTTCCTTTCTGGGGTCAGGCTTGCCCATAAATTGCAGATCTACATTGCTGATTTCTGCCTCGGTTTTGGGGGCGTCGGCCGCAGGAACGGGCCCACTCTGATCATTCTTGTTGGTCATGCGCCTACGGTAGCAAGCTGAGGTGTACTGGGCCTGAGCCGTTCCTTTAGGTGGGCGTGGATGTGGAGTGTGTGGCCGCCAGATCCCTTCTCGCTAGCCGCCCAGACGCAGCACACTCTGGTTACCGCGCAGCACGAACACCAGAATGCCTGCGCCAGCCAGAGCCCCCGCCTGACGTTCCAGCTCGCGGATAGAGTCGGGGGCCGCGACCCACTGACGGCGCGGATTTTCTCCGGGTTCGAGGTAGAACCCGTCTGGAATGGCCACCACCGCCACCCGGCTGGCCGAGGCACGGGCACGCATGGCCTGTTCGATCAGGGCGGTTCCGGCGCGGGCGGTCACGATGATCAGGTTGCCCCCGGCCCGAATGGGCGGAATGATGGGCACCGCCGGATCGGGCTGAGCCTGTGCCAGACGCAGCAGGGCGGCCCGCATCGCCTCGGGGGTCCGGCCAATGGCAGTCGGCCCCGCGTTGGTGGCGACCGCAATCGGCAACGCCAGGGCAAAAGATTCCTGCACCAGACTGGCCGCCAGCCGCACGGCACTGTCGGTATACACCTCTCCTCCGGTACTGAGGTCCAGGTATACGGTGACGCTGCTGGAGGCGGAGCGCTCTGGCTCGCGCACGGTCAGGCTGCCCGTCCGGGCCGTCAGTCGCCAGTGCACCCGGCCTGGAGGATCGCCGGGCACATAGTCGCGCACGCCGCGCAAACTGATCGGGTCTTCCAAACCGTAGGTGCGCGACCAGGTTCCTTCACTCAGCAGTGGCCGCAACAGGTCGGGGAGCAGCAAGCCGTGCGTGCCTGGATAGACCTCCAGACGGGTCGGAACGGCCAGTGGCACACTGCGCCAGAACAGTCCCAACGGATCGGCCCAGCGCAAGGTGCCGCCCTGCCAGTCAAACACTCCCCGGCGGTTGAGGGTCAGCGTGGTCTGGACTTCCTGAACAGCTTCGCCGTGTACCCAGCCTGCCAGGACGGGCACGGTATCGGCCACCACGCTCCGCGGCGACTCGTCCTCTATCCACACCCGCACAGGCAGGCGGTTGACAACCCGCGCCCGCACGGTCAGGGCAATCCGCCCACCGCTGAAGGCCGAAGCAGGCAAGTGCCGGGAAAGCGTGACCTGTGGTGGAGCCCGGTAGAGCCAAGCGATCACCCCCACCAGTGCAGCAGTGAAGGCCAGCCACAGCAGGACCGCCCACAGCCCGGTCATGGGCGGGGAGGTGGATCAGAGACCGGGCCAAGCTCCACGGGCACCGGTTCGGCCCGCAGGACATCGGCCACCACCGTTTCTCCCTGTGTGCCCTGTAACCGCGCCTCTACCCGCAGGCTGAGGCGGTGGGCCAGCACGCCCGGCGCGGCCCGCTGCACATCGTCGGGGGTGGTGAAAGCCCGGCCCTCCATCCACGCCAGGGCCTGCGCCACGCCCTGAAGACCGAGGCTGGCACGCGGCCCACCGCCCAAGGCCACCAGGGGATGGTGCCGGGTGCGGGCCGCCAGGCCGGAGATATAGCGCCGCAGGTCTTCAGCCACAAACACGCCGCGTACTGCTTTCTGAGCGTCCAGCAGGTCGGCGGGTGTGGCTACGGCTGCCAGCGTGTGAATCGGGTGCAGGTCTTGCAGGCGGCCCAGCATCCTGACTTCTTCTTCAAGGGTGGGGTAACCCACCGACAGCCGCAGCAAAAAGCGGTCCAGTTGGGCTTCGGGCAGGCGGTAGGTGCCCTCGTGCTCCACTGGGTTTTGCGTGGCGATCACCACAAAAGGCGCTGTCAGCCGGTGAGTCACGCCCGATTCAGTCACCTGCCCCTCCCCCATCGCTTCCAGCAGGGCCGACTGCGTTTTGGGGGTGGCCCGGTTGATTTCATCGGCCAGCAGCACACCCGTAAAAATTGGCCCCGGCACAAATTCAAAGGTCCCTGTGGCGGGCCGGTACACACTGACGCCCGTCACATCGCTGGGCAGGAGGTCAGGCGTGAACTGAACCCGTGAGAAGGGCAGTCCCAACGAGGCGGCCAGAGCGCGGGCCAGCATGGTTTTCCCAGTGCCGGGCGCATCTTCCAGCAGCACGTGCCCGCCTGCCAGGATTCCAGCGAGGGCCAGCGCAGTCACCTCATGTTTGCCGACCAGAACGCGGGCCACATTGTCCATCACGCGCCCAACGAATGCTGGGGCAGAAGCCGAAGATGCAGGAAGAGAGACGGCGGTCATGGCCGTCATTGTGCCTGTTCAGCGGGGGGAGGCTCTGTGGGAAGCGCGGAAGGCAAGGTCAGCAGTTCGGTGCAGATCTCACGCTCAGCGGCCTCGGCAGCCTCGGCATCAGCGGTGCTGACAACCCCGCCATACCGCACGGGGGCGTACACACGGGCCAGCAGGTGCAGTGGGGCGGCCAGAGTGGGCAGGCCGTCAGACAGGCGGACCACATAGCTGTTGGGCGTTTCGTGCGCGGCACGGCCCCGGCCCGACGCGGTCAGCGCGGCCTCGGCGTTGCGGTAGGCCACCCGGACGCGGTGCAGGGCAGCGGCACCGGGCGCAGCGGCTTCCGTGGGGACAGCAGGCTGGAGGTCTCGGCGGCGGGGGCCGCGCAGGCTCAGGGCGGTGTGAACCAACAGCGCAAACACCGCCACATAGAACAGCAGCGCCCCCCACAACACCAGATTCAGGAAGGAGGTCAGGCGGCGTTCCTGCGTGGAGAGAGGCTGGACCTCTGATCCGGCAGCGCCCGATTCTGCGCCCTGCACGGAGCCGAGGCCGCCACCAGACCCACCTGTAGAGCTGCCGAACGCCAACACCACCGCCAGGATCATCGTCAGCACGAGGCCCGCGCCCATCAGCCATTCCACGAGCGTTGCAGGTCGCCCCCGCCGCGCCGGGATCACCCGCAGCAGAAAAAACAGGGCCAGAACGACCAGTATTCCGGCCACGGCCAGCAATTCAGGAGGGGGCGCGGGAATCACATCTTCGGCGATCAGGCGGGGGCGCGGCGCAGCAGGGGGCCGGGTGGGTTGGGTGGAGGAAGCGGCGGCGGTGCTGCCGGAACCGGAAGGCACACCCCCTGCCCCAGCCTGAGCAGGCGGTACAGGCGAGGCATTCCATAGCGGCGCAGGGTGGGGAAACGCGAACGCCAGGGTTAAGGCCAGGACCACAGGCAGGGCCAGCCACGCCGCCGTTTTAGGCGTCCCACCCGCACCTTCCCCGCCTACTTCCTGGCCCAGCCAGCCCGGTCTGCGGTCATCGAGCCCTGGACGCAGCAGTGCCCCGCCTGCCAGCGCCAGCAGCAGCAACGGCTGAGGCGATACCAACCCCACTGCCAGCACCAACAGCAGGCCTCTGCGCCGTCCTTCTTCCAGTATCGCCGCGCCCCAGTACAGGCCAGCCACACCCAACAGAGCGGCCAGATACAGCACCAACAGGTTGCTGATGACCGCCGAACGGAGAACCACCGACACCCCGCCGAGGCCCGACAGATGGCCCAGAATCGCGCCGCCCACGATCAGGAAGGAAATCAGCAGGCGGCCCTCACGCCAGAGCGGAAAGCGGACGCCCAGGCCAAACAGAAGCGACAGCAGGAGGCACGCCCAGATGGGCAAAATCCCCAGCAGCGCCAACGGCAGCAGCGCCGCGCCGTAAGCCTGCCAGGGCGCGTTGGTGGGCGCGTCCACTGGCACAATCTGGTCGTCTGGGAGGGCACGCGGGGCGGACATTTTGGAGGAGTGTAGCGTGTGAAGCAGGGTGAGGCGAACACACATGACGCCAACTCCGCTGCCGTGTGGAAGGGCAATCGCTATCGCTCACTTAGCCCCTCCCCGGCCCTCCCCCCTCAAGGGAGAGGGAGGAAACACCACCCAACTCACTCGCCTCCCTCCCCCACTCCCAACAAAAAACCCGCCCCAGCCGAAGCCAGAGCGGGAAGTGAGACTGAAATGCTCAGTCCAGGAAGTCGCGGAGTTTGCGGGTGCGGCTTTCGTGGTATTTCAGCTTGCGCAGCGCCTTGTTTTCAATCTGACGGATGCGTTCGCGGGTCACGTTAAAGCGCTGGCCGACCTCCTCCAGCGTATGCTCGCGCCCGTCCACGAGTCCTTTGCGGAACTTCAGCACCAGGGCTTCGCGTTCGGTCAGCTTGCTCAGGGCCTTCTCAAGCTCTTCGCTCAGCAGCGTTTTGGCGGCGTTGTCTACGGGCGAATCCAGGTTCTCGTCGGGAATGAAATCGCCGTAAAAGCTGTCTTTCTCATCACCGATGGGCGTTTCCAGCGACACCGGCTCCTGGCTGACCTTCTGCACTTCCTCGACTTTGGTGGCGTCCCAGCCCGGCCCCATCGCCTCGGCAATCTCTTCGTGCGTGGCCTCGCGGCTCAGTTCCTGCTGAAGCTGCCGGGCCGTGCGCGTGAGTTTGTTGATGGTTTCGACCATGTGCACCGGAATACGGATGGTGCGGGCCTGATCGGCGATGGCGCGGTTGATGGCCTGACGAATCCACCACGTGGCATAGGTGGAGAACTTGTAGCGGCGGCGGTACTCGAACTTCTCGACGGCGCGGATCAGGCCCTGGTTGCCTTCCTGAATCAGATCGAGGAAGCCCAGGCCACGTCCGGTGTACTTCTTGGCGATGCTGACCACGAGGCGCAGGTTGGCCTCGATCAATCCCTGACGGGCATTCGCGCCGTCTTCGGTCTGACGCATCAGGCGGCGGCGGCCCCGGTCGTCCATCTCCAGGTCTTCGTCCAGCGTTTTGCGGGCGGCCTCACCTTCCTCGATCCGGCGGGCCAGCGCAATTTCTTCTTCCAGCGTCAGCAGGGGCACGCGCCCGATCTCGTGCAGGTACTGGCGCACAGGGTCGTTGCTGACAGCGCGGGGCATGTCGTCAAAGTATTTTTCTTCGTCGTCTTCCGTATTGGCCGCCGCACGGTTGATCGGGCCACCCTCTTCGGCCTCATCGGCGTCCT
>JAQBPF010000144.1 GCA_028287665.1 Deinococcus sp.
GAGCATTTCGTCTGTCACAGACCTCTCAGCTTTGTGGGCTGGCGGGCAGCGGCTCTGGACTGGGCATTGTGGCCTAGTTCCCTGTTGGGCTGCCAGAAAGTCTGTTGGGGCGGTATGGTATGGGCAACGTGGAACCTGTCGCGGATTTGCCCCCTACACCCTCTGATCTGCTGTCTGCGGAACTGTTGGCACGGCTCACAGCGGGCGAAGAAGCCGCGTGGCACGCCTTTGTGACCGAGTACGAGGGCCGGATGTACGGCTACCTGTACCGCCTGGAAGGCAACAGCGAAGACGCGCTGGACCTGACCCAGGAAGTGTTTTACCGGGCGTGGCGGTCTATTCGCACCTTCCGGCCCGGAGAGCGCGTGCTGCCGTGGTTGTATCAGGTGGCCCGAAACACCCAGATCGAATCCCATCGCCGCCGCCAATTACAGCGCTTTAGCCTGGAAGAAGCCCGCGAAGATGTGGGCTTTGAAGTGACCAGTGTCGCCCGGTCGCCCACGCAGGCTGCCGAGAGCGCCCAGGCCCAGGACCGGGTGCAGCGTGCCCTGCTCAGACTGCCCGAGGAGTACCGGGAAGCGGTGGTGCTGCGCTTTGTAGAGGACCTGCCCTACGATGAAATTGCCCGTATTCAGGGCGTGGCGGTGGGGACGGCCAAAAGCCGCGTGTTCCGGGCCAAAGAGCAGTTGGCCGAACTGTTGGCCGATGTGGCCGACGTGCATTGAGCGGGCCACCTTCAACACCCCCAGCGCGCCGCGTAGATTCCTTCACGCCGTCTTAATAGTCTTATCCCTAAGCTGAGGGTGTGACCGCAGGAACCAAGGGAAACGTACCGCCGCGCTGGGGCCGGGCCTTGCTGCTCGTGGGACTGAGCGCCGTGTCATGGACCGATCTGGGCCGTGGGCTGTCGGCATTGGCGCTGAGCCTCCAGGCGCAGCCACCCATGAGCTACAGCGTTCGGCTGAGTGCCGAGGCCGAGGGCCGCGCCCCACTGGACGTGACCCTGGCGGCCACGGTGCCCGGCGGCTACGCCGTGGAGTGGGACTTTGGCGATGGACAGCAGGGCGCAGGAACCCAGGCCCAGCACACCTATTACCGGGCCGGATCGTACACGGTCAGGACCCGGATTGTGGACGGACAGGGCAGATTGGTCAGTACCGCCACCGGGCGGGTAGACGTGCAGAGCGGCGGCGCAGAACGGGCCGAAGTAACCCTGCTGCTGGGTTCGGGCGAAGTGCGCGTGAGTGCCGTGGGCAGTGTGGCCTACGCCCCCGGCACGCCCCGTTTTCAGGTGGATGGCCGCGAGGTCGGGCCAAAAGCTGTGGCGCTGACTGCGGGAACGCACCGGGTCACGGTGAAGGTGCCGGGCAGTACCGGCGTCCTGGAACGCAGCCTCAGCTTTACGATGGCTCCACTGGGCAGCAGCGTACCTTTTGACGCCGAAGTGCTTCGTCTGACCAACCACGCCCGGCAACGCGGCTGGAACTGCGCGACCCAGCGGGAAGGCGGCCCGTCCCTGCCGCCTCTGAGCCGCCACCCACAGCTGGATCTGGCCGCCACCGCACAGTCGGCAGGGATGGCTCTGGGCGGATATTTTGCCCACCAGAGCGCTCTGGACGGCAGTACTCCCTTCCGGCGCGTTCAGGCCACCGGCATGAAACCCCGCAGCAGCGCCGAAAATATTGCCGCTGGTCAGACTTCGCCGCAAGAAGTGGTGGACAGTTGGCTGCGGAGTCCGGGTCACTGCCGCAACATCATGGGCGACTACGGCTCCATCGGCCTGAGCTACGTGACCCGCCCCGGTACGAAATACAAGACCTACTGGACGCAGGTGTTTGCCCGCCTGTAAGCCAGGAGGCAGCCAGGATTGATCGCCAGGGATTTGGGCAGGCGGCCCCGCTGGGCCAGCACTTCTCTAGCGCACCTGTTCTCTAGCGCACCTGTTCAGCAATAAGGGGCACGCCAAAACGCACCCGCACCACCGTTCCCGCGCCGTCTTCGGGAGTGTGCAGGGTCACGTCACCGCCGTGGGCACGGGCATAGCGCCGCACCAGCGAAAGGCCGAGACCGTGGCCTTCGGTCAGGCCACGTGGGCCACGTTCATAGGCCAGGAAGACCCGTTCCCGCAGTTCGGGAGCAATGCCGGGGCCAAAATCCCGCACGGCAATTTCTGGCTGGCCGCCCTGTTCATTGAGGGTCAGCTGTACAGGGCCGTCCGTGTATTTCAGGGCGTTCTCGACCAGATTCTCGATGACCTGCCGGGTGCGGTTGATGTCCACAGGCCACAGCAGAGGCAGGTCAGGCACGCTGGCCGTGACGCGGCCCCCAGTTTCGGCGGCGCGGCGCACCAGAGGCCGCAGATCTGTGCGGGTGACCTTCAGCGTCACATCCAGATACAGGTCATTCAGGCGGCTCAGGTCGGCGCGGCTGGCCAGCTGACTGGCGCTGTCTTCGATGAGCGTCAGCAGATGTTGACGCTGCTCCGGCGTCTCGGCGTGCCTCATCAGGTCGCTGGCCAGCATCAGGCTTTGCAGCGGGCGGCGCAGTTCGTGGCTGGCCAGATTGAGGGCCTCACGTTGCCGCGCCTCACGCAGGCTGCGGCGTTCTCGTTCGCTGCGCCACAGCCACAGCGCCCGCACGGTCAGCAGCATACTCAGCAGCCCGGTCAGCACAGCAGTCCCTATCAGGGCGCTCCGCATATCCGAAAAGGCTTTGAAGTACTCGACCCCCGTTTCCTGTCCGTAATTGTTGGCCTGAGAGTTCAGAGCAACGGCCTCGGCCCCAGCGGCGGCCACCGATTCGGCTGTGTCCTGCTCCAGCAAACGGTTGACCTCTTCCAGTCGGGCATCGCCGTAGCTTTCTACCTTGTCCAGAGCCGCGAACTGGCCGGGATTCTGGGCACTGGAACGGGCACGCTCACGTACATCCGGCAGGTCGGCGGCAGGCTGTTGGGGATCAAGGCGGGCCACCTGGTACCCCAGAATGTCCTGCACCAACCCCTGATAGGCGTAGGGCGACCACCCGCTGTCATTTTCCAGCAGTTGGGTATAGGCGGGCCGAGTGACCATCAGCAACAGCACCACGGTCAGCACGGCGGGCAGGCCAGCCAGGACCACTTCCCGCACGGTTACGGCGCGGGGAACCCCCTTGGCCCGGTCTTGGCCGACAGCTGCGCGGCGTTCGCCCACAGCGGTGCGGCGTTCTCTGGACTGTGACCGGGCGCGGCTCATGGTGCGGGGGCAATCTTGACGGCGTACCACACCCAGTAACGGGAATACAGCCGGGCCGAGAGCCGCGTGGCGTCCGCCGGAATCACCACGGTCAGCGGGCCTTTTTCCAGAATTGGAATGGGTTTGCCGCTGGCTGTATGGGCCAACATCAGCGGTGTACTCAGGTAGTCGCTGGCCCGAATAACGGTAATAAACCCGTTGCTGGCATACACCCGCAGGTCTTTGCCCAGGAACCCCCCCAACCAGGCCAGATCGCGCAACGGGACGCCCTCGTACGTAAAGGTGCGGTGCAGTTGGGGCTGCTCGGTCGTGTAGCGCATGGTCGGCAGCGCCAGCAACTGAGTCCGCGTCAGCTTGAGGCTCCCCTCCGGACGCTCCAGCGTCAGCATCACGCGTTCACCCGGTTTGGCGGCGGGCAGGACCGTTTTGGCGGGGCGCAGGTAGTGAAAAGTACGCGGAGGGTTGGGCAGGGCCGGAATGGGCGAGGATTGATGGGGCAGAGGGAGGACAGAAACCTGCTGCACCACGGCAGCCAGCCCGCCTTCAGGTAGCCCGGACGCGACCAGCACCACCAGCGCAGCCGAGCAGACCAGCCTCAATCTCCTGATCATCCAGAGATGAGCCGTCTGTCTTAAGCCGGGTTTGTGGCGGGTCACTCAGGCAGTTTAGACTATTGATTGGCAAGGAAGGTAGGTTGAGCACCTCTATTTGACTAGCCTGTCATTTAAACCCGGATTCAGATTCTCGGCAGCCGAAGTTCGTCTGATGGCCAGATGAGAAGAAGACCACGGTTCCCTGCCGGGGAGGTCAGGCCCAAGTCACGCGCGGCGGGCAGGATGGACCCATGAAGAACAAGTTGACCCTTACTGCCAGAGTGACCCTCAGTGCCCTGCTCGCTGCCGCAACGTTGGGCAGCGTTCAGGCCGCTCCCCAGATCAGCGCCCAGAGCATCATCGTGAATCCTGTGCCGACCACTGTGAATGTGCGCGTCTGGACCGACCGCGACGCCAGCGGCACCCAGACCCCCAACTACTACCCCGGCGAGAACATTCGCCTGTACGCCAGCGTGTCTCAGGATTCGTATGTGTACCTGTTCAACATTGATCCTCAGGGTCAGGTCGACCTGATTTTGCCCAACGGCTACGCAGGCGGTGCCAACTTCCTGAAGGCCAACACGGTCAAAGTCTTTCCCAGCAACGGCGACGCCTTTACCTTTACGATTGCCGCACCCTACGGTCTGAACAAGGTGTTGGCGGTGGCCAGCAAGACGGCCCTGAACATCGACCAGATCGCCAAAGTGCGTGCAGGCCAGAACAGCTTTGCCCCCGTCAGCCCTACAGCACAGGGACCACAGCGTTTGGCCCAGGCGCTCAGCATCGTGGTGAACCCCGTGCCCCAGAACACCTGGGATTCGGCCACCGCGTTTTATAACGTGGCACAGGGCAATGTGGCCCCCGTTCGCCCTGTTCCTGTTCAGCCGGTGCAGCCTGCTCCTGTACGCCCAGCGCCTGTACAGCCTGCTCCCGTACAGCCCACCTACACCACGGGCGTCACGCGCAGCAGCTTCAGCAACAACCGCTCGCTGGCAGACGTGAACAACGAATACGTCAACCGTTTGCGGAATGAGGGCTTTACGCTGGTCAGCAGCCGCCTGACCGGAAACCATATTCGCAGCGAATTCCAGAGCCGCCGGGGCACCGCCACCCTTGAAGTGAAGCAGCGTGGCAACCGCTTCGACGTGACCATTACGCGCCGATAAAGCTTTTCTCTCTTCTTTCAACCGCCGTTCCTGTCTTCAGGGCGGCGGTTTTTTGGGTGGAGGAACGGCAGGCGGTGGGGCTTGATGTCTCCCCTACCCAAACGGGCGTTAGGCAGGTCTGGTAGGCTGGACCTCTCAAGCAGTAAGACAGGACGCAGCAACGGTGACCCAGGTGAGGGAATGACGGTTCGCACACACAATCTGACCGATTCGGCAGTGTCCGGCAGCACCAGCGCTGGCACGCGCCTGCTCAACCAGCGCCGCGCTCCCTAGGCCAGTTGGATCGAATTCCTGCCTGCCTGTTTCCGCGCCGCCTCCCTGTTCAGGAGTCTCCATGACAAACTTCAGTTCTGCCCCCACAACGGACGCCCCCGCCGCCTCCCACCCTTCAGATACCCACGCTTCCGATACCTTCCCCCGGCACGCGCCCGCCACCGACATTCCTTTTCAGTTGCTGGCCCCGGACGGCACCGCGCCCAATCCGGACGCCCTGCCCGACCCCCAGACCCGCCTGAGCCTGTACCGCCATATGCGCCGGATTCGCCACTTCGACGAGCGCGGCTGGGTGCTGTACCGCACGGGTCGGCTGGGGGTGTTCCCGCCGTTTAAGGGCATGGAAGGCAGTCAGGTAGGCACAGCAGCGGCCCTGACCTCTGACGACTGGCTGTTTCCCACCTACCGCGATACGGGCGCGGCCCTGACCCTGGGCCTGCCGATTGCCCGCACGCTGGCCTACTGGCGCACCAGTCCGCACGGCTGGCATATGCCAGAAAATCTGAAAGTCCTGCCCTTCTACATCCCGATTGCCACCCAGTACCCGCACGCGGTGGGCGCGGCGTTGGCCGAGCAGCGCAAGGGGACCAAGAATGTGGCGATGGCCTACATCGGAGACGGGGGCAGCAGCGAGGGCGACTTTCACGAGGCGCTGAATTTTGCGGGCGCACTGAACGCGCCGTGCATCTTTATTTTGCAGAACAATGGCTGGGCCATCAGCGTGCCCACCCGCACCCAGACCCGCGCCGTGAACTTGGCCCGCCGCGCCGATGGGTACGGCATTCCCGGCGTGCGCGTGGACGGCAACGATGTCCTGGCGACCTATCAGGTGACGGCGGAAGCGGTGGCCCGTGCCCGCGCCGGACAGGGGCCGACCCTGATCGAAACCGTGACCTACCGCATTGCCGCGCACACGGTGGCCGACGATCCCACCCGCTACCGCACCGACGCCGATACCGCTGGCTGGGCCGAAAAGGACCCGATTACGCGCCTGCGCCTGCATCTGCTGGCCGAAGGGATTCTGACCGAGGAGAGCGACGCCGCCCTGCTGAAAGAGATTGCCGA
>JAQBPF010000163.1 GCA_028287665.1 Deinococcus sp.
CGGAACACGCCCCGGATGCTGACTTCCCGGCTGGCCGCGCTGACGATATCGAGGCTGACTTCTGGGTCAGGCGGCAGGCCCACCAGCACGGTCACGCCGCCGGGTTTGGGGGCCGCCAGACTGAGGCGCGTGGTCGGCAAACTGCCCGCCGTTTCAAAGCTCACATCTACCCCTGCATGAGACAGGGGCAGGCCGTCCCGCGCCGCCGTGACGCTGCGAATAAACTCCAGTGGGTCGCCGGTGCGGGCATTGAAGGTATGCGTGGCCCCCACCTGCCGTGCCAGGTCCAACCGGAAATCTTCGAGGTCCACGGCAATCAGCATGGTCGCGCCCGCGGCTTTGGCCGCCTGAATGGTGGTGCAGCCAATTGGCCCCGCGCCAAATACAGCCACACTGTCTCCGGTTTTCACCGCGCCTTTGCGGGCCGCCCACACGCCCACCGCCAATGGTTCCAGTAGGGCCGCCGCGTCGTCTGACACGCTGTCAGGCACGGGAAACACGAAGTCGTCGGGCCACAGGACATACTCGGACAAGGCTCCATCGATGGGCGGAGTTGCCATAAAGGTCATGTCGGGGCAGAGATTGTACGCGCCGGATTTGCAGTAGGCGCAGCGGCGGCAGGGCACGCCGGGTTCCAGTGCCACCCGGTCGCCCACCTTCACGCGGCTCACGCCTTCGCCCACAGCTTCTACCACGCCGCTGACCTCGTGGCCCAGCACCAGCGGGCCTTCCACCACAAATTTTCCGATGCGCCCATGCGTGTAGTAATGCACGTCGCTGCCGCATACACCGATGCGCCGCACCCGCACCCGCACTTCATGCGGCCCCGGCGCGGCCACCGGACGGGTTTCCCAGCCCAGCGCACGGTGCCCGGTCAGTACTGAGGTTTGAGAATCAAGGATATTGGGCATAGGAGGCACTCCTTCGGCAAAGTCAGGGATCACTTTTGCAATGCGTTGGTGAAACTGAGCAAAGAACCAGAACAGTGGGCAGAGCGTTTCTCAAGGCGGTTGGACTGGACATTCGCACGCTGCCCGCACCGGCTCAGCCGCCTACGTGCAAAAGATGTCACTTTTTCAGATCGTGAACCAGGCGCCTTGCGAGGACAGCTTTCATCGGCAGAAGCCAGAGCGCAGGCGGTCGACCTCTTCACACTTGGGCGGTTGACTGCAGATTGAGCGGTGAGGGTCAAATCACTGAATGGGAAAGGCTTCGACTATTTTCAGGAAGTGGAATCTCTGGCTGAAGGACTGCCAGGCAGGCACTCTCACAGCTTCTCCGTTTAGACGTAAGCCCTCACCAGACCGTGTACCCGCCGTCTACCACCAGTGTGTGTCCAGTTACGAAGCTGGAGGCGTCGGAGGCCAGATACACCACTGCGGGGGCAATTTCACGCGGCTCAGCCACGCGGCCCATGGGGGTTTCGCGGAGCCACACATCGCTCCATTCGGTAATTGCCAGCCCTTTTTTGGTCAGCGGCGTGGCCGTGTAACCGGGAGCCACCGCGTTCACGCGCACGCCGCGCCCCGCCCACTCGCCCGCCAGGCTGCGGGTCAGGTGAATGACTCCGGCTTTGCTGGCGTTGTACGACGCCTGCGCCTGCGGGTGGTTGGAGATCATGCCGGACATGCTGGCAGTACTGACGATGCTGCCTGACCCGGCGTCCAGCATTTTTTTGCCAAACTCGCGGCAGCACCAGAACACGCCGTCCAAATTCACGCGCATCACCGCGCTCCAGTCATCATCGCTGGCGTCTTCGGCGGGGCCGTTGCGAACAATTCCGGCGTTGTTGACCAAAACGTCTACCCGGCCCATGCGCTCGGCCAGTGCCTTGACTGCCGCCGAATCGGTGACGTTTAGCACCTCAAAAGTGCCGCCGATGCTGGACGCGGCTGCCTCGCCGACCGCCGGATTCATGTCGGCAAGGATGATGGTCGCGCCCGCTTCCTTCAACGCTTTGGCAATCTCGAAGCCGATGCCCTGCGCCGCGCCCGTGACGAGGGCCGTTTTGCCGTCCAGTTTAAACAGATCGAGGATGTTGGTAGAAGTGGGAGCCTGAGTCATGCGTTGTCCTTTACGAGCAATGGAGAGGGAGAGAAATGAACCCACGGGCGTTGATCAGAGGCTTGAACACGCTTTAGACACAGGCCTCAGGCTGACCCCGCGCCTACACTGCCCACACTGTTTTTGCCCCCAGTCCTGGCGGCCAGTCCCTGCAGTGCCCCAAGTGCGCCGTGTTGCCGCACACTTTCGCGGCCTGCCAGATACGCCGCCCTGAAACGCTCGTTGTGGGCCAGCTCGCCAAAGATGTCTTCAAGTTCCAGGAAGGCTCCCGGTTGCTGGCTTTCGCGCAGGGCCGCCGCCGTCAGCCGCTCGGCGCGGGGGTCGGTCAGGAGAAAGCTTCCTGCGTGGGCCGCTTCTATGTACAGGCTCCAGGCTGCCACCACCAGAGCGGAGCGCTCGATCTCGCCGCCCCTGACCAGTTGCTCGCGAATCACCGGCAGCAGAAATTTGGGGATGCGCTCCGAGCCTTCTGCCACCAGGCGGGCCAACGTATCCTGAATGGCGGGGCTGCCAAAACGCTCGATCAGTTGATGGCGGTAGGCGGCGAGGTCGATGCCCGGCACAGCCTGCAAGGTGGGCGTGGCTTCCTGCGCCATGTAGCCCAGCAAAAAGTCCACGAACAGCGGGTTCTGAAGCACTTCCTGGGCGTAGGTGTAGCCTGCGAGCAATCCCAGGTGACTCATGGCCTGATGCGAGGCGTTCAGCAGCCGAAGCTTCATCAGTTCGTAGGGTTCCACATCGGTGACCAGATGCACGCCCACGCTTTCCAGCGGAGGCCGCCCCAAGGTAAATTTATCTTCCAGGACCCACTGGGTAAAGGTTTCGGCCAGCACCGGCCACTCATCTTCAATGCCGTAATCGGCGGCCAATTCCTGCTTGGTCTGCTCGCTGGTCACGGGTGTAATCCGGTCGACCATCGAGTTGGGAAAGGCGACATGCTGCGCCACCCACTCGCCCAGGTCGGCGTCTTTCAGGCGGGCAAAAGCGGTAAAGGCGTGCTGAGCAACATGTCCGTTGCCCTGCATGTTGTCGCAGGACATGACGGTAAAGGGCGCGAGGCCCCGTTCACGGCGTCGGCGCAGTCCTTCGGTCACAAACCCGAAGACGGTCTTGGGCGTTGCACCCGCGCTCAGATCCTGCTGAATGGCCGGACTGGAGGCTTCAAATTCGCCTGTGACATTGTTGACGCTGTAACCGCCTTCGGTTACGGTCAGCGAGACGATCTTGGTGGCCGGATCAGCCAGTTTTTCCAGCACTGCTTCGGGGTTTTCCGGCGCAAACAAAAAGCCGTGGATCGCCCCGATGACGCGGGCCTCGGACTGTCCGTCCGGCGATACGGTGATCAGGGTATACAGGTTGTCCTGGGCGGCAAAAACCGCCTGCATCCGGGCATCGTGGGGCAGCACACCCACCCCGCAGATGGCCCACTCGCTCTGGCCTCCTGCATTCAGCAGGCGGTCTATGTACATGGCCTGATGCGAGCGGTGAAACCCACCCACGCCAAAGTGAACGATGCTGGAACGAAGGGCTGAAGGATCGTAATCAGGCACCAGAACGTTGGAACTCAGTGCATCCAAGGCTGACCTGTTGAGTTTGACCATATGAAGACTCCCAAAGTGCTGAAGGTGTTCTCGGATGGAGCCGCGCCTCATCAGAACTCCGCTTGAGTGCGCCAAGCCCCGGCGCTTCCCACCTGAATCAGTCTCAAACAGCGCGGCTCTGAAGCGCTTGAGGGCGGTTCAGAGCCTGAAGGATGCGCCCACTGCCCCAGGTCTTTTGGTCCCTAGGGGTTAGGTTCGGCGTGGACTGAAATAACACCCGTGGTCGGTCCGCCGCCGAACGTCATTACTTCACGGCTCCGAGGCTCAGGCCGCGCACCAGTTGGCGCAGGGCGATCCAGCCGAAGTTCAGAACAGGCAGCACGGTAAGTGTGGCCGCTGCACTCAACTGTGCCCAGAACAGACCCATGCTGGTTTTAAACGAACCG
>JAQBPF010000178.1 GCA_028287665.1 Deinococcus sp.
CCGCAGGAATTCCACCTCGCCGCCGCCGGTCAGAAACTCCACGCCCAGTCCGTCAGCGTCCCCGCCCACCACGACGGCGCACTCTGGAGCGACAAAGCGCAGCGAGAGGGTCTCGGTCCCGCCCGCCGTGGTGTTGGGGATGACCAGCACCACTTTGCCGTCCTCGACGCTGGCCTCGATCTTGTGCGGCTGACCCACAATGTCGTAGGTTCCCGCGAAGGCCTGAAGTGTGTCCACGTCCAGTTTCACCTCCTCACGCTCCGGTTTGGTCAGGCCCAGCAGCTCGCGCTTGACCCAGTCGCTGAGTTGGCGGTTGTAGGCATGGCCGTTGCTGGCATTGGCCATGGCAATAAAGCCCACTTTGCGGTCCGGCGAAACCCAGAAGTCGGACTGGTGGCCAATCGTGGTGCCGCCGTGACTGATGATCAGGGCTCCGGGGTGCTGGTCGATGAACCAGCTCTGACCCACCTGGCCTTCCTCGCCCGGAAATGAATTGATGCCGACGCCGACGGACCGGACCGGATTCCACAGATGCGTGCGTTCCAGACCGCTCAGCGTGGGGGGGTCGGCCCCTTCCTGCTGATCGCCTGATGCCTCGGGGGTGGCCACGGCGGGTTCCGGCATCGTTCCCGACATGATGTAGTGGGCGTACTTCGCCATATCGCTGACCGTAGACGAGCAGCTGCTCCCTGCTGGAGCTGCCGAGCGCATCATCATCCAGGGCCGCTGGGTGACCATCTCCCCCTTGATCTTGTTGTGTCCGGTGGCAAAGCGGTGGGTCATGATCTCGCCGGGAAAAAACAGGGTGTGGTCCATTCCCAGGGGCTTCAGGACCAGTTCGGTCACGGCGGCTTCGAACGTCTTGCCCGTGATCGTCTCGATGATCCGTCCAGCCACGTAGAACCCGGCATTGTTGTAGCTCCAGTGGCCCCGGAGCGGCACCACCTGCGGCGACTCGGCCAGAATGTTCAGCACTTTGGCCACCGCGTCGTCGCCCTCACCGGTGTCCTCGAACAGATCACCCTGAAACCCGCCCTGATGGGTCAGGACATCGCGGACCGTGAGCAGCGAGGCGACCGACTCATCTTTCAGCTTGAACTCCGGCAGGTAGGTCCGCACCGGCACGTCCAGATCCAGCTTGCCCTGCGCCACCAGCACCGAGCAGGTCAGCGAGGTGATGGTCTTGGTGGTGCTGCCGATCTGAAAGATGGTGTCGGAATCGATCGGCAGCGGGTTTTCCAGACTGGTCACGCCCAGGTTGACGAAGTGATCGCCGTCCGGCGTCAGCAGGCCCAGCGTGACGCCGGGAATCTTGTACTCCTCGAGCAGGCGCTTGGCCTCCTGCTCGAAGGCGGCGGCAAGTTTGGTGGCGCTTGTTGTGTCGGTCATGCGGTTCTCCTTGAACGGGAAAGGGCAGGCGGGTGCACGTCGGGCAGCACAGCTGTGGGCTGAAACGTCTACTTGCTCAGCACGCGGAGCAGGTTGGTCCTGTTGAAATTCTCGTAGCCTTTCAGCGTCGAGGAGGTGGCGGCGAAGATCAGCGGCTGCGGCAGCGGGAAGGCGTACGTCTGCGCGTTCAGGTAGGTCAGCAGCGACTTGTAGAGCGGCTTGCGGGCGTTCTGGCCCACGGCGTCACGGGCGGTGTCCAGCATCTTCTCCATTCGGGGATCTTTGATGTTGGTGGCCGCAGCGAGGATGCCGCCGGAGCTGTACAGGCCGCGCAGGTTGGTGTCCGGGTCCGCGCCGCCCCAGGTCAGGGCGCTGAACGCCAACTTGCCGCCCAGCAGCGACGCGTTGGCGGCACTCAGTTCCAGGGTGCTGACGCTCGCGTGGAATTTGGGGTTGAGTTTCTCGATGTTCTCCTTGAAGATCCCCGCCACCACCTGCGAGATCCCGCTGCCGCCAAAGGTCGACAGCGGCACCGTGAAGCCGGTGGTCCACAGCTTGCCCCCGAAGGCCTGCTTCAACTCGGCCTCGGCAGCCTTGAGGTTGTAAGCGGGGGGTTTCAGGGTCTTGTCCTCGGCCCAGTTGTTGGTGGGCAGGGTGGTGTTGCGGGCCAGGCCGAACCCCTGCAAGGCGTCGCGGGTGTAGGTCTTGGTGTCGAAGAGCGCTGCGAAGCCTTTACGAACGTGAATGTCGCTGAAGAAGTTGACGGGAACGTTGTTCTCGGCCAGTTGACCGGCAGGAAGCAACTTGTCGTCTTTGATGTTCTGGTTGAAGAGCACCACGCCGGTCAGGTTCCGGGTCGGCAGATCCTCGTACACTTTCACGCCCGGAATTCCCTTGAGTTTTCCCAGCGTGTCGCGGTCAGGAATCAGAGCGATATCGGCGTCGCCCTTTTGCAGGGCCAGCACGCGGGCAGTGTCACTGTCCACTTTTTGCAGAATCACGTTTTTCAGTGCGGGTGCGCCGCCCCAGTACTGATCGAAGCCCTTCAGCACGAAGCGGCTGGGATCGCGCGCCACGAACTGGTATGCCCCAGTGCCGACTGGTTTTTGCGCCAGCACGGAGTTGGACACGTCTTTGCCCAGAAACGCGCCGAAGTCCCTGGCCGTACCGCTCCAGTCGCCGCCCGCCACCAGCGTCTTCATCGGCACGATGTACACCTGCGCGATGGAATCCAGCAGGCTGGGCACATTGCGGTCCAGCGTCAGGACCAGTTGCCCCGCCGCGTTGCACTTGACCATGTTCGCCAGCTTGGCGAAGGAGTAGGTCTTCTTGACCTCGGGCGTGAAGCCGGGAATGCTCAGCAGGTTGGCACGAATCTGCGCGGCCAGTGAGGTTTCACTGCCGACCAGCAGCGTGCGGCGCACCGAGTACTCGGCGTCCGAGCAGGTCATGGCCGAGCCGTCGTGGAACTTGACCCCTTTGCGCAGCGTGAAGGTGGTGGTCTTGCCGTCCCTGCTCTGGGTGAAGGTGGTGGCGAGCAGCGGTTCGTACTTGCCGAAGTTGTCGAGGTACAACCCCTCGAACATCTGCTGGACGGGCAATACGTCGAAGGTCGCGACAGCCTGAGCGGGCTCCACGCTGGCCGTGGCCGAGGCGATCTGGTACACCAGGGCGTCTTTGGGCGTCGCCAGGGCGCTTGAAGCGAGAGCCAGGGTCAAAGGAACGATGAAACGTTTCATGGGTGAACCTCCAGAGACGGGACAGGGCAGAGGGGACGCGGACCACGGCGGTCGATACTAGGGAAAAGGATCAGGCGGCATCAGCGGTTCCGGGGGTCCAGGGCCTCGGCCAGGCTGTCCCCCAGCAGGCTCCAGCCCAGGCTGTAGGCGAAGATGCACAGGCCAGGAAAGAGGGTGACGTACCAGTACGCGAACGGCTGGCCGGGTGGGCCCTGAATCCATTTCTGGGCCAGGGCGATCAATTGGCCCCAGTCGGCGTAGCCCAGCGGCGTTCCCAGCCCCAGGAAGGACAGCGATCCGGCCACGATCGGCAGGCTCCCCATTTCCAGCACCACGATGGTCAGGAGCGGCCCGATGGCATTGGGCAGCACATGGCGCAGGGCGATGCGGACCCGGCTGGCTCCCAGACTCTGCGCCGCCGCCGCGAACTCCAGCTCACGCAGCCGCAGGACCTCCGAGCGGACCACGCGCGCCAGTCCGGCCCACGACACCAGGCTCAGGGCAATAATGATGTTCAGGAGCCCCGGCCCGAGTGCGGCCACCAGCACCAGGATCAGCACCAGCGCCGGAAAGGCGAAGATGACGTCGGTCAGGCGCA
>JAQBPF010000202.1 GCA_028287665.1 Deinococcus sp.
GCCGTCGATGCCCTCGTAGCCGGTGCCCATCGCCACGTAACCGCCAGGCAGGCGCAGCACCGTGGGGTCATGAATATTCAGGTCGCCGCGCAGGACAGGTTGCTGGTTGGGAAGGCCGCCGCCCAACCTGTGGGCACCCAGCCTGTATCAGCGGGGCAACGTCAGCTACCTGTATTTCGCCGCCTCTACCTTCGGTAAAAACACCAGCGGAATCGGGCTGATGACCAATGCCACGCTGGATCCCAGGCGCCCCGGCGTGGGCTGGGTAGACCGGGGACTGGTGCTGTCCAGCAAAGCCGGAGACTCCTTCAATGCCATTGATCCGGCGCGGTTGGATACCGCCGATGGACGGGCGTGGCTGGCCTACGGCTCCTGGTGGGACGGCATTCGCCTGCGCGAACTCGATCCGGTGAGCGGCCTGACCAAGTCTGGCACCACCGAAGTTCGGCTGGCTTCTCGCGGGGGCAAGGCAATTGAAGCCCCCAGTCTGGTGCAGCACGGCGGCTACACCTACCTGTTTGTATCGTTCGACCGCTGTTGCGCGGGCCTGAGCAGTACCTACCGGATCATGGTGGGCCGCTCGCGCAGCGTCACCGGGCCGTACCTCGACCGCGCCGGACACCCGTTGCTGGAGGGCGGCGGCAGCGAGGTGCAGACCAGCAGAGGCCGCCACGTCGGGCCAGGCGGCCAGGAAGTGTTCCGCACGCCAGCGGGCGACGCATTGACCTATCACTTTTACGACGGCGATCAGGGCGGCACGCCAATTCTGCAAACTTCGCCCATCGTCTGGGGGGCAGACGGCTGGCCCACCCTGCCCCCCCTGCCACAAGGAGAAACGCCATGAGCTTCAGACCTGAATCTCCACCCAAGACCCACGACGCCGCCGTACTGACGGCCCCCGGCACCTTTGCCTCCGTGCAGCGCGAGCTTGCTGCCCCCGCCCCCGGTGAAGTGACCGTGCGGGTCCGGGCGGTGGGCGTCTGCGGTTCCGACATTCACATGTACCAGGATGGCCGGATCGGCAACACCGAAATTCTCTCTCCGCTGGTCCTGGGCCACGAGTTTATGGGAGAAATCGTGGCCGCACCCGAAGGCTACACAGACGGTGACGGCCAGCCGCTGCACGCAGGCATGCGGGTGGCGGTGGAGCCGCACGTGGCCTGCGGGCATTGCCGCGCCTGCCTGGAAGGGCATCCGAATCTCTGCCCCGATCACACGTTTATGGGGGTGTTTCCCCGCGACGGCGCATTGCAAACCTTCCTGAACGTGCCTGCCCACAACACTTTTGTGCTGCCCGACCAGATTACGGATGTGGGCGGCGCGATGCTGGAACCGCTGGGCGTGGCCCTGCACGCGCTCCGGCTGGGGCATGTGCGGGTCGGAGACCGGGCGGCGGTGGTGGGGGCCGGGCCGATTGGCCTGCTGTTGGTCGCCCTGCTGCGCCTGAACGGAGTCACCGCCCTGCACGTCACCGAACCCCTGGCGTGGCGGCGCGATCTGGCCCTCCACCTGGGCGCGACCAGCACCGACGCCGGATTCTCCGCGCCGCACGACAGCCTCTACGACGTGGTCTTCGAAGCAGCGTGGGCCGACGCCTCGGTGCAGGACGCCGCGTTGCTGGCCCGGCCCGGTGCGCGGGTGGTGCTGGTGGGCATTCCCGGAGACGACCAGATGACGGTGCAGCATTCGTTGGCCCGCCGCAAAGGCTTGTCTGTGATCTTTGCCCGGCGCATGGCCCACACCTATCCGGCGGCCATTGCCCTGGTCGCGGGCGGGCTGCTGGATGTGGATCAGTTGGTCAGTGACGTCTACCCACTGGCCGACGTGGCCCGCGCTTTCGAGCGGCACGCGCAGTACGAGCCTGGCGTGGTCAAGGTCATGGTGACGCTGTAAAAGGACGGCCCTGGCAGACAAGGATGGGCCAACGCTGAAGACCATGGACTCCGTATCCCGTTTTTCCCCAGGGGGGCCTCTGATAGATTGCCGCTTATGGCTGCCGCGCACCACCCCGCTGTACGTGTTCTGAACCCACAAGGCAATCATGGCTAAAACCAGTTCCACTGCCGTCACCATCCACGATGTCGCCCGCCATGCCGGGGTGTCCTATCAAACGGTGTCACGGGTCGTCAACAACCATGCGAGTGTGGCGGCCACCACCCGTGAGCGCGTGCTACTGGCCATCCAGGAGCTGAATTATCGGCCCAGTCTGCTGGCCAAAAGTCTGGTCAGCAGGCGTTCGGGCCTGGTGGGAGTGGTGGCCTACGGCACCGAACAGTACGGCCCATCACAGGTGGTCCAGAACGTAGAACGCTGCGCCCGCCAACACGGCTATGAGGTGATTCTGATCACCCTGCGCGAATTCAAAGAGGCAGAAATGCTCAACGCGGTGGCCCGGCTACAACAGTTTGGTGTAGACGGCGTGGTGCTGCTGGCGCCCTACGACGCCCACGACATCGTTCGGGGATTGGGAAACCAGGTGCCGTTTATTCTGGTCGATGCCACCGCCGACGTTGACGGCACCACGGTCAGTATCGATCAGGTCGAAAGCGCAGTCATCGCAACCCAACATCTGATCGACCTCGGCCACCACGACATTCTGCATATCAGTGGGCCAAGAGAGTGGAGCGACGCAGAGCTGCGCCATCAGGGCTATACCCAGGCTCTGGAGCGGCACGGACTGACTGCCCTGCCCCGGTACGAAGGGGACTGGAGTCCCGGCAGTGGTTTTGCGGCCATTCAACGCGCCCTGCAAGATGGGCTTTCCTTCAGCGCGGTCCTGGCAGGCAACGACCAGATGGCCCTTGGTGTGCTGACAGCCCTCAAGGGAGCGGGCCTGAATGTCCCCCGTGAGGTCTCGGTCGTGGGCGTCGACGACACTCCCGAGGCGGCCTATTACGACCCGCCCCTCACCACTGTTGTGCAAGATTTTGGCCTGCTGGGCCGCAAAAGCCTTGAGGAATTGCTGCGCCTGATCGAACATCCCGCCGCGCACAGTCGCCACGTGGTGTTTCAGCCCCAGCTGATTTTGCGGGGCAGCACCGGGCCGCGTTCCGGTTCCTGAAACGTGGACAGAAGGTGACGCTCCGAAACTGATCTAGTGGCGCAACAAGGCATTGACCGCGTCCT
>JAQBPF010000218.1 GCA_028287665.1 Deinococcus sp.
TGTGGCTGTTCCAGAGCGCCGCGTCCCTGAACGGGAGGAAGAGAGTGGCCAGCGGCGTCCATTGATGACGGTCCTCGCAGGAGCAAGCTACGCCTCCCGTCCTGGTGGCCCGCGCTCTCCTGCGGAACCTGACCGGTCTGCTCCGCCGCTGTCAACGATGGTCCACCTGTTAGAAGTGTGGACCTCGCAGGGTGGTGGACCCTCGCCCTGCGCTGAACGGTGCCTGCTGGCGGCCGGACACATCACATGCTGAGCGTCGGTTCAGACGCCAGCTCTGGGCATCCTCGCGCTCGGGTGTGCCCGAAGGTAGGTTCTGTCAATCGCTGCACCGTCTTGATTGATGCACCGTGCCAATCGATGTTTCCAAGAACATCTGTCTCTGGGGAGGGTTCATTGAACGGCGGGGGCTCAGGGGCAGTCACGGGTCAACCGACCCAGGCCCATCAGGGCATCTTCACGGCGCATCCCCCCTTGCCCTGTTCTGCGGGCACACGAAATTT
Organism: Deinococcus sp.; assembly: GCA_028287665.1. Classification (GTDB taxonomy): domain Bacteria; phylum Deinococcota; class Deinococci; order Deinococcales; family Deinococcaceae; genus Deinococcus. The sequence continues at coordinate 501 of JAQBPF010000218.1, forward strand.
CCTTGCTGCACGCCAGCAGTTCAAACTTCACCCGCCGTCCTGAACCGCCGGTGCTGTCTCCCTGCCCCCAGAGGACCTGCACAGTGGCCCCTCGGCACTGAACACTGCAGTGAAATGGGGTTATTCCCAATAGACATTCATCAACAGGAGGGGGGTAAATCCCTAATCTGTGCCTCACAGCTGTAAAGGAGAAACGATGAAAGCAAGATTTGGCGCGTTGACGTTGCTGGGCCTCACTCTTACGCTCTCTGCCTGTGGTGTCAACGGCACCGATCCCGTCGTTCCGCCCAATCCCGACACGTTTAACCTGAACACGCTGAAGCCGGGCCAGCACAAAGAGATCGAAGCCAAAATCAAGGTCAACGTGGTCTTGGTCGGTTACGACGCTACCCGGCCCGGACAGGTTGCAGGCCCCCGAGACGTAAACGTCAGCGATTTTGAAGGTGTCTTGCCCTCCACCGGGCGCAATATCGCCCGCATTCCTTCGGCTTACGGCACGCTGGAACCCACAGGCAACCGCTACGAGTATGACTACAACTTCGTGTACGCCGACCAGAGCTTCGAAGACGGGTTTTTCTCGTATCTGACGGCCAACGGCACCGAGAAGCCGCTGACCTATTATCAGAAGGCTTACAACTGTCAGGACATTCCCGCCGATGGCAGCGCACCCAACTGTGAAACCCCGGCGACCACGATCGCCCGTGCCGTGACCGGGAATCTGGAAGTGGACGGCGTGGTGGCCGAGAACTGGCTGGCCGACAACGCCGCCAGCATCGGCGTAGACAGCAGCCAGTACACGGTATTTCTGGTCAACTGGTACGGACGCCCGGACTTCAAATTCCACAGCTATACCCGCGCGGAGGCCAAAGACAGCGATACCCCTACGGTCTTTGGGGCCAGAGCGTCGCGGCGCACCAACGCCTGGGGCGGTACGCCGCGTGAGGGCAAAAACCAGCGCGTGTGGTTCTACGATCTCTCGGCCAATCCCGAAGCATGGACGAGCAACTGGGATATCAGCTCTGCCGATGTAGACGGGGACGACGTGCCCGACTACCGGATGCCTCCGGTCTGGGAATACGGCACGCGCAGGGCCACCTACCGCTATTTCACCAAAGTCGGGCCGGACCTGGCCCTGGTCACGCGCTACGTGGCGCTGAATCTGTTGTTTACACCGTCGCCCATCTACCGCGCCTCGCTGACGCCGCCCAACATGCCCGAAAGCATCAACCTGAACGTGGCCTTCGAGCAGGGGGCCGGGGGCCAGCCTGTCGATCAGGTGTTCAAGCCGCAACTGTCTCAGAGCCGCCTCCAACCGCTTCAGCCGTTTGCCACCCTGACCAATTCGGTACGGACCACGCCGCTGACCGGCGACCTGTTCGATGCCTACAAGTGCCTGTTCCCCGAAACCATCAATGACGTGTGCTCGCCCGACCGGGCCGACTATACAGGTGACCGCCTGTTTAACCTGGGCCTGAAGGAAGTGCGCGACCAGTACAAGACGCTGACGGCCTATCAGGTGCCCATCTTCGCCTTCAACGATGATCAGAACACCCAGCCCGGCCTGCTGGGTGTGGCCATTGACGACGGTGTGACGGGGACGCAGGCACTGGTCTACAGCTTCCTGACGCCTGATCTGAACGACGCGGGCTACGGTTTTACCGACACCATCACGCACGAAACCGGCCACCATTTCAGCCTGTCTCACCCCCACGACGGCTACGACGCCGAATCCAACACCGATTACGGCCCCAGCGGTGATTTTGCCTTCGTGAATGCGGGCGATATGAGCAACACCGTGATGTCGTACAACGACCTGACGCGCGGGTTCGGTCAGTTTAACCTCGACAGCCAGTACCGCTACCTGACCGCTGCCTACCTGAACAACACCAACGCCGTGCTGGAACTGGTGCAGGAGGCGGGCAAAGACAAGGTGCAGGCCGTGAACGCCGCCGCAGAAAACGCGGACACGCTGTTTGCGGGCGCGCTGAGCAACTACCAGAACATGAATTATCTGGAGGCAGCGTCGCAGGCCCACAGCGGCTACCGCGCCGTGATCGAAGCGGCCCGCAGCGCCGGCGTGAACGTGGAAGCGTACAAGTGGTACGAGCGCCTGGAGGGCCTGTCTACCGCCGCCAAGCCTGAGCCCCGGCGCGTGAACAACTTCCTGCCGGTGAAGGGCACGGCCATCCGGCCCGAGACCAATGCCTTCCTGACCAAGCTGCGTCTGTCGAAGTAGCGCAGCGGGAAAGGCGTGCCAGAAGCTGGAGCTGCCTGATGAGCAGGCCGATCAGACCTCTATCATCTCAGTTGAGCACCATGGAGTCATGAATCCAGACGGGCAGGGCGGACAGGGCAGCGACCCTCCCGCCCTGTCTTTGGTGGTGATTTCCGATTGGGCTGTGTTGTTGCTTTTGCTTTCAGCAGGCGACCAGGGGGCAAGATGATACGGGGGGCAAAATGATTCTGTTCCGAACGCACCCAAACAGCAGGGGCGCGGCGTTGCTCACGGTGCTGGCACTGACCCTGCCGGTGGGCCAGGCCCAGACCAGCTCTCCCCTGCCCACTTCTCCCCGAGCCGTTCCCGGCTCGCCACTCTTTCAGGCCGCACCCATGAACCTGCCCATGAATCCGTATGCCAGCACCGATCCCCGCCTGAACGCCGTGCGCCCTGTGCTGGAACTGCTGATCACGCTGCGGCAACTGGCTGACCCGGCGTTGGTTCTG
>JAQBPF010000230.1 GCA_028287665.1 Deinococcus sp.
GGCGAGCATAGCGGAGACCTGACATTGTGCCTAAGCCCCAATATTCCCCGATCAGCTTCGTTGATCAGCCACAGGCCAACTGCATGATGACTTCATTAAGCTGAGGCCTCTTCACCACAGTTCACAGATTGCTGCCCATCGTCTTTTTTCTTTTGCCCATCCAAGCGAGGTTTCCATGACGGTCAAGCCCACCACTGCTGGAAGTTCCCTTGCCACTGTTCCCGGTTCTGGCCCCGGACGGCCCAAATTGGGGCTGTGGGGCGTCATCATGGTCATCTATTTCACGGTGGCGGGCGGCGCATTCGGCATCGAAGGGCTGGTGGCCGGTTCCGCACCCGGCATGGCCATTGCCCTGATCCTGATTACGCCGTTCATCTGGAGCATTCCCACCGCCCTGATGGTCACAGAGTTGGCCACCGCCATGCCCGTGGAAGGCGGCTATTACGTCTGGGTCAAACGCGCCCTGGGACGCTTCTGGGGCTTTACTCAGGGCTGGATCAGCTGGCTGTACGGGCTGGTCATCGCGGCCAGTTTCGCGGCGCTGTTCGCCGATTACACCAGCAGCTTTTTGCGCCTCGCGTTCGGCAGCACCATCATCGACGATTCGGTCACGGTGCGCTGGATCGTGGCCGCCGTGCTGATCGCTGGATTTGGCCTGCTGAACATTCGCGGAGCCAAGGCGGTCGGCGACAGCAGCAAAGTCTTTGCCGTGATGGTGTTCGCGCCGTTCATCGTGATGTTTGTGCTGGCGGGTCTTCGTTGGGCCGCCAACCCGGAGCCGTTCTGGTTGCCCGTCACGCCGCCCGATACGGGTCTGATCGGGGCGTTCGGGCTGGGCCTGTTTATCGTGATGTACAACTTTCTGGGCTGGGACAGTGTCAGCACCATTCTGGGCGAGATCGAAAAGCCGCTGAAAGTCATTCCCAAAGCCATGCTGATCGCCGTGCCGCTCATCATTCTGGCCTACCTGTTGCCCGTTCTGGCGGGCCTGACTTCGGGGATGGACTACACCAAGTGGGGTGACACGGCCTTCTTCCCAGAGCTGGCAACCGCGATCGGCGGGCGCTGGCTGGGCATCTGGGTCGCGGTGGGCGGCATGTTCTGCGCGGCGGGCCTCTTCAATGCGATGGTGCTGTCCAACAGCCGTCTGCCTTTCGTGCTGGCCTCGGACGGCTACCTGCCTCAGGCGTTGGTGGCCCGCCATCCCCGCTTCGGCACGCCCGTCGTGTCCATTATCGTCTGCTCGATCATTTACGCGCTGCTGGCGTTCGGGCCGTTCCAGACGTTGGCCGTGACCACTGTGCTGCTGTACGGCGTGAGCCTGCTGCTGCAATTTACGTCGCTGATCCTGCTGCGCCTGCAAGTGCCCGACATGGTACGGCCCTTCCGCATTCCCGGCGGGTTGCCGGGCGTGATCGTCATTTCGCTGCTGCCCGCGCTGATTATCGTGGTGGCCGTGCTCACCACCGCGCGGGATGAAGGCGCGAGCTTTCTGGTGCTGGCCGCCATTCTGCTGGCCTCGGCACCACTGGCTTTTCTGATCACCAACGCCCTGTTTAAGCGCGGCCAACCCGACCGGCTGAGCCATGAAATGTCGGCGGCAGACCGGGCCGAATTGTAAACAGCGTCTGTCATACGGACTTCCCCTGATTCCCGAACATCCGGCGCGGCTGATCCATAGGGCCACCGGATGTTCGTTCATCGCCGCCGCTACGCCTGGCCACTTGCTCACGGGTCGGATGCTGCTCACGAATCGTCGCCATCTGGGATCAGCCCAACACCAAAAAGTGCCGCTCAAGATATTCTGAGAGCGGCACTTTGAAGAGGACGTGGGGCAAGCAACCCAAATCAGTTCGTGCGAATAGAGCGCACATACGCCTTCCCACGTACAGCGTCCAGCAGGGCACGGGCCGCCAAACCTGCGGAGCGGCGGTTCAGTTCACGGTGCTGAATCAATCGGATGAATGCGCCGCCTGTCTTGACCATGAAACGAATGGCGTACCACAGCGGAGACGTCCCGTATTGGCGGTAGACCAGCAGTTGATTTCGCGTGTTGTAGTAGTGCTTGAGGGGATTGTAAGGGGTTCGGACAGGCGGGTAAGTGAGGCTGCCGTAATGCCAGACCCGGCTGGCGGGCACCAGACGCGCCGTGACCCCCAATTCACGCAGACGCAGCGCATATTCGCTGTCGTCGTACATAAAAAAGAAGTTGTTGACAGGAAGGCCTGCCCGCTGTACCAGGTCGGTGCTGATCAGCACGCTGACAAAGGTGAACAGATCGACAGGCGTGCCGGGCTGGGCATACGATTCTTCCGGCAAGTCAGTTTCGCTGAGGCGCACCTCATCAAAGCTGCGGCGCTGGTGCAGATCGTAGCGCCCATCGCGGGCCAAGACGGCGCTGCAGAGGGCCTCGCTCTCTCCAGTGTGCTCCAACAGTTCTGCCAGGGCGTCGGCTTCGGGCAAGCAATCGTCGTCCATCAGCCACAAGTAGCGGTGGCCTCCTTTCAGGGCCTGCTCTACGCCATGCGAAAATCCGTACGCGCCGCCCAGATTGCGGTCCAACCGAACGTGCGTAATTTGTGGGTGGTTGGGAATGACGTCCGGTGTGCCGTCAGTCGACGCATTGTCGATCACGTAAATCTGTTCAAGAGGGGCCGTCTGGCTCAGCAGCAGGGTCAGGCAGCGGTCTAGGAGCGCCTTGCGGTTGTAGGTCACCACAATGGCGGCAGTCCCGCTGTTGGCAGGAGTGGCCCGGGGCGCAGTCTGCACGTCAGCGTGAGGAAGAGCGGGAGGGGAGGGCAGATGGGTCATGAA
>JAQBPF010000248.1 GCA_028287665.1 Deinococcus sp.
CTGCCGGGTCAAACTCTGGCCCGCTGAAGGGAGCCTGAATCTCCAGCGTTTCCTGTACAAACGGCAGGGCGGTACTCGACCCCACCACGCGCCCGCTGTCTTCGCGTGCCAGGGCCACCACCGCTCCCGGCGCGTTCAGATAGGTTCGCAGATAGTTCTGTTCATATTCTGCGTCGCCCTCGTACATGTAGGGGAAGGCCCGGAACACTTCCTGCCGCAGCCGTGCCAGTTCCGGTAGCGCGGCGCGGAGTTCGTCTCCTGTAGCGGGAAGGACTGTGATGGATTGCTTGGAAAGCACAGGCGTCAGCCGCCCACCTGCCGCGTCCAGTCCGAGAGGTTGTAATAGTTGGTCACGCGGGCAATCCGGGGGACGTTTTCACCGTGACGAATCTCAAAGAACGCGCCCACAGGCAGCACGTAGCGTTGCCCGGCGGCTTCCGGCAGGCCCGCATCTGTTTTCAGATACTCCCCGTGAATGATGAACTCGGCGGCGGCGCGGGTGCCGTCTGCGCTCGCCATGACCACCAGATCGGCGGCCTGCTCGCGGTAATGGGCGTCCATTCTGGCCAGAAAGGCCCGGAAGCTCTCGCGGCTCAGTTGCGTCTCACCCTCGTTGATGTCGTGGCGCACATCGTCGGTGAGCAGGGTCAACATGCCTTCGGCATCGGCGGCATTGAAAGCGGCGTAATACTGCTGCACCAGACTCAGGGCTGCGTCTTGCGGGCTGGAGGTCATGCGTCCACAATAAAGCGTGGATGCGTGACAGGCGAATTTTCTCCAGTCGTGAAGGAAGAAGGACTCCTGTACCTGCCCACCGTTCATGTACTTCATGTGTACCTGAGCTTAGATCTGATCTAGAGGTCATGAGAAAAAGTTCTTAATAGATTTCCCTTGACTTACTTGTTGACCGCGCCTCTCAGCTTGACAGCCTCTTTCTTCTGCTACTTTAAGAAGACATTAATTTGTATGACCGCGTCTCCGCAGCAAGTGGGGCCGCTTGTAACGGAGGAACCCCCGCATGAAATCAATGCGTTACATCATTACCCGGCCCTGTTTACAAGAAGGCAGCCTCCGGCTTGCCAAGTACATCGAAGGTCATTTTCCTCAGAGTGGCCCGGCCCAGTTCGTGGATGACCGGGGGCAGGAACATGCTGTGCAGATTGACCGGGAGCGGGGGCGCGTGTGGGGACTCGGCGGCCTGTACCACGCCCAACATCTGGGCGTCAACGATGTGCTGATGCTGACGGCCCTCGCGCCGTTGCGCTATCAGGTGGAAGCCATCGTCAAGCCACATGCTGTGCAGCCTCCTCCGCGCACCCTGCCCAAAACCCCCGAGTCGCGCCGGGTGGTCGTGTCTTCCACGCCGCATGTCCGGGAAGTCAGGATGGAACGCATTGACGCCGCTGCCGAAGCAGAGGCCGCCAAGCTCGAAGGCCAGAAGACAGACAGCCGGTCTGAAAGCGCCGAACGGCCTGCCGAGCGTGCGGAGATCAGGGCTGAACCGCGTGAGTCTGCCGCGCCAGTTCAGCTTCCAGCCACCGAGCGCCTGACCGCCCAACTGGTCACGGCGCAGGCCGGACAGACTCCAGTCCATCAGAGTCAGGCGATTCAGGCCCATCAGGTGCAGATCAATCAGGGCCAGCCCAATCAGGTGCAGGGCAGCGCGTCGGTCAGGATTACCCCCACCCGCAGTGGTCTGAATGGAGGTTCTGCACAGCACAGCCCCACCGAGCAGGCCGCCGCTGTTGCCCAGCCCAGAAGCGCAGCCTCTCCGGCGGTCAAAGCGGCGCAGGTTCAGGCCCCACAGCCTGCCTCAGCCGCCCTCCCGCCTCTGCCCACCACGGCTGAGGGATTGGTCACCGAGTTGGCCCGCCTGACCGGATACCGCCTCGATCATCCGGGCGGCGGCCTGTTACGCCTCACGGCCGACCTGGGGCCGCAGCACAGCTACACGGTGCTGATCGCGCCCACGCTGGCGGCTATGGCTCAGGCCACCTGGAAGGAGGCAGCGGGCGTGCCCGACCTGCACCGCGCCCTCCTGACCACCGAGCAGGAGCGCCCCGCCGCAGGGGTTCCCCGCCTGACCGAAGAAGCGTTGGCCGCCCTGACCGAGCACGCCCGCCTGGCGCCCATCAGCGCCATCGACCTGCGGGGCTACTGGCGTGCGGGCAATCTGGACCTGGAGAGTGCCGCCAGCATTGCCGAACTGGTCAGCGCCCACCTCGCCCAGCGCGGCGCGTTTACCTTCGTGCTGCTCACGCTGTCTCAGCAGCCCGCGCACAGCATCGTCAGTCTCCACCGGCTGGCCGAGCGCCTGGGCAGCGGCGTGAACACTGCCGAACTCACCAGCATTCTGGACACCCTCACCCGCGCTCCGTTCCTGGCTCTCACGCCGCTGCCTGGCGGTCAATACCTGCTGCGTGTGGGCATCGGCGAACTGCTGGGCGACCTGACCGACTACGCCCAGGGTGTGCGCCGCCGCGTGCGGGCTCCTGCACCCATCGACATCATTACCGCCTGAGTTTCCACACTGCTAAAGAGTCTGCACGCTCTTCCCGTGGGTTGGGAAGGCGTGCAGGCTCGTGCCGTTGGTCTGGAGCTGCCCTAGCGCAACGTGGCGTAGGCCAGCGTCCACAACGCATCTCTGCGGGTGGGCAGGGTGCAGCTCTGACCGGGCGGGCAACCCTGAAAGGGATTGGGAACATCCACTGTGCTCGTCACCAGGCTGCCAGTCAGGTTCAGCGTGTTGGCTGCCTTGCTGATCAGGGTCAGTTCGTTCAGCGGTTGCACGGTACTGAGGGTCAGCGGCACAGTTGGTACGCCGCTCTGGCGCAGGCCGGTGCTGACGTTGATCGGGCCAGCATAGATTTTGGTGCCAGATGTGGTGCGGGCCGTAATTTCGTTGAGGGCGCTGCGCCAGCCTGCACCATTTGGATTCCCGGTGCCTGCGCCGCCGTAGATGGTCGCGACCCGCGCCGCCGGATTCCAGCCGATGCGCTGGCCCGCCAGCTGCACCAGAGGGGCCAGAGGGGTCATCAATGCGCCGCTGACACGGCTCAGGGTCAGGGCCTGCCCAGCAGCAGTCAGGGTCATGCCCTGCGTGGTGCAGGTCAGCGCCAACAGGTCGCAGGCTTCGGCAGGCGGCACCAGCACGCGCCCGTTTTGCAGGGTGGGCAGCGCCGTCAGGGCGTTGACCCAGGCCAGATTTTCAAATCGGACGACCACGGGAGCGTGATCGAGGGGCAGGGGCGTGGCCTGCGCCGCCCCCACCACAGCGAGGGCAAGAACAGCAAAACAGCGGCGTGCAGTCATGGGAGCACCTCGGAGAGCAAGAGAGGAAGTCGTTTGGTGGGAGGCCAAATCGGGCCGGAGCAGCGCCTGGTTCAGACCACCCTGTTCAGCAACACGCTATTTCAAGAAAATACTGGCCGTCTCGTTGCCTGCATTCTGAAACTGAATAGACCACTTCGGCCCCTGCCCATCGCTGCGCAGGCTTTCTTCGGCTCCGGCATCGTCACTGGGAAAGGTGCAGAAGCCGCCGGTCTGCTCTGCCGTCCATGCTCCGGCGTCGCCTTCCGCCGTTCCAATCTGGCTGTCCTGCCAGCGCACCGCTTTCATAAAACTTCCGGTGCTCAGGTTCTGCTGCCCGTATTTCTGCCCGATGGTGGTCATGCGCTTGAGAATGTTTGCGCCGCCCTCGGCGCTCCAGCCAAAACGGGCGTCGATGGGCGCACGCAGCGTGAGGGTGGCTGGGGCGCGGTCGACGCTGGTTTCGCCCTGAATGCTCATGCTCAGCACCGTCAGGTCGGCGTCCTGCGTCACCCAGAAGGTCAGCTGCGCTTCCTGGCCTGCCAACAGCCGCCACGGTGCGCCCCCAGCCTGCTTTTCATCTGACACCGTGATGGCGCTGGGGCCGCCTGCCTGCTGTACCAGAAAAAACGGAGCCCAGTCGTCCTGCGGCCCGCCCAGATAGCGCCCGTGCTGAAATCCCGCGTCCACCGCGCCGCCCTTGCCCCCCCAGCCGCCTGCATAAATAAACGCTGTATCGCCGTGTCCAGCCTCTTTTTCCTCTTTCATCTCGCCCTTGACGTCGCTGGGCAGATACACCGTGCTGTGCTGATAGGCATATCCGGGCTTGGAATAGACGCGGCGGTACGGCCCACTCTTCTCGTCGCGGCAATGCACGGCGACCCCCTGTTTGCCCTCTGCATCATCCTTGCCGGGTACCAGGGCCCGCACCAACCCGCCCAACAGTCCAGACAATCCGCCGTCGTCTGCGGCCTGCATGGGTTGTCCAGCTATCGGCAATCCCTTGACCGGGTGCAGCGGGAAGCGGTGAAAGCGCAGGGCTCCGGCCAGCGCCGCGCTGTTGGCCGTAATCCCCTGCGGTGTCAGAATCGCCAGATGCCGCGCCTGCAGGGGCGTGAGGTCGTGGGTGAGGCGGTGCAGCAGGGCCGGGTCGGGGCCAAAGGCAGGCGGCTGGGGCGGCGAGAGCAGCGGCGTCCAGAGGGTCATGGGCACAGCCTAGAGCATCCATCCGGCGGGCGGGGTCTTGTTGACCAGCCGACCTGCAAGGCGGTCTAAGGGTCCAGGGTCGAAGGCTCCAAGGAGGATAGGGCAACAGCCGCCTGATTTCTGCGTCTCTCACCCTCTGCACGCCCACGGCAACCCGCACCGCACGCACTGACAACCTGCCCCGGCCTACACTCGTCGGGTGAGTCCCAGTTTTTTCTGTGTTCCGTCTGCCGATCCCCCTTCAGTCCGGGCCTCGGTACTGGCATCTCGTTTCGTTTTGACCTATACTTGCGTGAGGTGGTTATGCTGCTAGCAGAAATTATCAGTGTCGGAACAGAGCTGTTGCTGGGCGAAATCGTCGACAGCAATGCCGCGTTCCTGGCCCGCGAATTGGCGGAAAGGGGGGTCACTTTGCACCGCAAAACTGTGTTGGGAGACAACCTTGGCCGTGTGACGGACGCTATTCAGTTGGCGTTGTCGCGTGCCGATCTGGTGATTCTGGGCGGCGGCCTTGGCCCCACCGACGACGACCTGACCCGCGAAGCCATTGCCGCCGCACTGGGCGAAACCCCCACCGAAGACCCGCAGCAGATGGCGCACCTGCGTGGGCTGTACGAAAGCCGGGGCCGAACCATGCCCGAGGTGAACCGCAAGCAGACCTGGCTGATTCCCAGCGCCGAAGCCCTTGCCAACCCAGTGGGGACGGCTCCTGGCTGGTTTGTCCGGGTAGCGAGTACAGGCAAACTGATCGTGGCTCTTCCTGGCCCACCCTTCGAGATGCACCGCATGTGGCGTGAACAGGTCTTGCCGC
>JAQBPF010000258.1 GCA_028287665.1 Deinococcus sp.
GCAAATGGACGAGCGTGGCTGCGCTGGACGCCGGAAGCCCCGCCGCGACCATCACCGAAGCCGTGTACGCCCGCGCCATGAGCGCCATGAAGGAAGAGCGCATGGCGGCCAGCCACTTCCTGAAAGGTCCTGAAATTACGCCTCCCGCCGATCAGGCTGCCTTTATCGAGGGCGTGCGCCAGGCTCTGTACGCCTCCAAAATTGCTGCCTATGCCCAGGGCTTTCAGCTGCTGCGTCTGTCGGCCCAGGATGCGGGCTGGACGCTGGATTTCGGCGCGATTGCGCTGATGTGGCGCGGCGGCTGCATCATCCGCGCCCAGTTTCTGGACCGCATCAAGGAAGCCTACGACGCCCAGCGCGACCTGCCCAACCTGCTCTTGGCCCCCTACTTCCAGGAGGCCGTGCAGGGCGTGCAGACCGCGTGGCGGCAGACCCTGGCCACCGCTGCTACCAACGGCATCCCCACGCCTGCCTTTGCCAGCGCTCTGGCCTACTACGACGGCTACCGCACCGCCAAGCTGCCTGCCAACATCCTTCAGGCCCAGCGCGATTACTTCGGGGCACACACCTACGAGCGCACCGATGGCCCACGCGGCGAATTTCACCACACCAACTGGACGGGGCGCGGCGGAGAAACGGCCAGCAGTACCTATAACGTCTAAAGGCCGCAGCAACACGAAAAAAAGAGTGGGGCCGACTTCCGGGGGTTTTTCCGGGCAGTCGGCCCCACTACACTGCGTCCATGATCCCTCAGCCTGTGAATCTCGCCGCTGCCTTTGCCACTTTTGATGAGGTCTATGCCCCCCGTGTGGCCGCTGAACTCAATGGTCAGATGGTCAAACTGGCCAAGATTCAGGGCCGCTTTGTTATGCATTCCCACCCCAACGAAGACGAACTGTTTCTGGTGCAGCGGGGCGAACTGCTGATGCATTTTGAAGACGGCCCCACGCGGACCATCCGTGAGGGCGAATTGATCGTGGTGCCGCGTGGCGTGCGGCATTGCCCCGACGCCCAAGAAGAGTGTTGGATCCTGTTGTTCGAGCCTGCCAGTACCCTGAATACAGGCGATGAAGGCGGCGAACGCACCCGCGACGCCGTGCCGCTGACCGCCGACACTGGAGCGGGCCTTTGACCCGCGCCCTGTATTACGAAGACGGAACAGCGCTGACCTTTGACGCCACCGTCCAGGAGATCAACGGTTCTGAAGTCGTGCTGGACGCCACCGCCTTTTATCCCGAGGGCGGCGGACAAAACGGAGATGTAGGCCGCCTGACCTGGGCAGAGGGTTCGGCAGCAGTCTTAGACACCCGCAAAGACAAGGCCACCGGGCTGATCTGGCACAGGCTGGAAGGCCCGTTGCCCACGGTCGGCACACCGATCATGGGTGAGGTAGACGCGGCGCGGCGCTGGCGGCAGATGCAGCGGCACAGCGGCGAGCATCTGCTGGCGCAGGCCTTCAGGCGCGTGAATCCGGCCTTCAGCGTGGCGGCAGTGGGGATGCGAAACCCCGAATGCACGCTGGATCTGGAAGGTGATCCGGCAGAAATGCATGTGCAGGCCGCCGAAATCCTGCTGCGCGAAACCCTGGGCCGCACCGATCTGACGCTCGAAACGCCCACGGTTTCCGAAGATGATCTGCATCTGTATGCTCCACGCCGTGAAACCAAGGTGCGCGGGCAGGTGCGCCTGGTCATCTTCCGGGATTCGGCTGGGGAGGCGTTTGATGTGAGCGCGTGCGGCGGGCTGCATGTTCCGCGTGCCAGCCTGGCCGCGCCTGTGGTGATTTTGCGAACTGAACGTATCCGGGCGGGCCTGACGCGGGTGGTCTTCATGGCTGGAGAGGAAGCGGGCGAGTATCTGACCCGTGTGTACCGAGACGCCCGTACCCTGGCCCAGGGCTTCAGCGTACCTGTAGACCGCGTGCCCGAACGGGTGGCGGCCCTGAGCGCCGAACGGGACGTGCTGAAAGCCGAAGCCGCCGCTTTACGGGAGCGGTTGGCTGGGGCGTTGCTGGAAGCCGCGCCCGTAGAGACCGTGAACGGCCTGCCCGTGCGCTGCGTCACGGTAGATGATCTGGCGCTGTTGTTGCCTGTCCTGAATGCCGTACCAGACGGAGAAGTCGTGCTGGCTTTGGCTCCGGGCGGGCGCTGCGGCATGGCCCGCAAGCACCTTGATCGTCATTTCACGTTCTCCAACCACCTCGTTGATGTTGGGGCCATCTTTGGCCGTGTTCTCAAGGCAGCGGGGGGCAAAGGCGGGGGCAAATCGGAGATCGCGCAGGGCGTTACGCCTCAGCCGGACGGGTTTTTTGCGGCAATCAAAGAGGCTCTGGCGGCGTTCGTATTCGTTCGAGTGCCTGAACCTCAGCCGCAACCGGAGTACGGACAGCCGTTTAAGAAACTCTCTGCCCCAGCTTCAGGTTTAGAGAAAACAGAGATTGTAGGCATGCTGAAGCCCAAGCCTTCAAACGAAGCTTAAAGAGATGACCTAAAAGAGTGACGCACCCGCCTCCCCACTCCACCCACTGACCATTTAGGGCTTCACTGCCACCGCACGCAGTCTCCGGTAATCCGCCACCCATTCCTGCCCGTTCCACAACCGGGGGCGGGCATAGGCTTCGGCCTCAGTCAGCACGGCGGCACGCTGCTCGGCACCCAGCGGGGCCAACCACGCCGCGCCAAAGCCCTCCAGCCACGCCCGGAATCCGTCTTCCCCTTGCAGCACCGTGGGACGCTCAAACCAGTGGGTACGCTCCACGCGCAGGTTTGCCGCTTCCAACAGGGTGGCCAGTTGGGCCGTGCTGGGAAAGGTCCACGGGTGGGGCACGTCCGGCAGGCCAAGGGTGCGGGTGGCGTGATCCACGGCGTCAATCACGGTCTGTACGTTGCCTGCGCCGCCCATTTCCAGCACCAGCCGCCCACCGGGTTTCAGGGCGTCGGCCACCTGCGCAAATACGGGATCCAGCGGCTTCATCCAGTGCAGGGCGGCGTTGCTGAATACGGCGTCGAATTCGGCATGATAGGGCAGGGCGTGTGCGTTCAGTACCTCAAAAGTCACGTCTCTGTGGGCGGTCCTCGCGCCAGCCACCATCTCGGCACTGGCATCCACGCCGACCACCGCCGCCCCACTTGCCGCAATGCTGGCCGTCAATTCGCCCGTTCCGCAGCCCAGATCCAGAATGTGCTCGCCCGCTCGCGGTTGCAGCCAACTTCCGGCGAGGTCTGCACTCGATTCAAACACGAAGGCGTGGCGGGAGCGGTAGTGGTCGGCGTTCCAATCGGCGGGCTGGGGGCTGGTCAGGTCGGTGGCGGTTGGCGGTGGTTCGTGGGTCATAGAACTCCTTATCAGGTTCAGTGAAGGCGGCAATGACACAAAAAAACCTCTCCTGATCTGGAGAGGGGGCAACTTCCGCAGGGTCAACGTTAACCGGCGGTGGCCCCAGGGCAAAGAAGGCAAACAAGAAGGTGGGCGGCGATCATGTGGTCAGCCTAGCACGGAGGTTCTGCCCTGCCTGAGCTGGCCGCTTCAGCCGGACCGCCTCGGCCAACCTTCGGCGGCTGGCGGTGGGGTGCAGGATATTGGGTGTACCCCCATCTGTCTCCTGCCTGTGTCCCCGCGCCTGTGGTCCACTGTCATGGCAACAGCCTGTGTGGGTTCCTGTGGGTTCGCCGCATCCTTTTCTCTCTGGAGGTCGTATGAAGCGTGTTTCTTCGTGGCTGGCCCTGTCACTCGCTCTGGCTTTGCCGTCTGCCTTGGCTGGGAGCCTGACCGTGACCCAGTCTTATGCTCTGAACGACGCGGCGGCGCAGGATGCCGCCTGGTTTCGGGACGGCAGACGGGTGGCCATTGCCGTAGAGAACACCGTGATCATTGCTGATCCTGCGGGCAAAGCCCTGATGACCCTGCGCGGCCCCACCGAACCGGTTCGCCGCCTCAGCGTCAGCCCTGACGGCACGCTGGTGGCGGGGCGTTCAGATGGTGTGCTGTACGTGTGGCGCGTGGCAGGCGGCACGTTGGTGCGCCGCTGGCCTCCTGCCGCAGAGACCCAGGCCCTCCCGGTGGTGCGCGGCGCTTTCCGGGCCGACAATTCGCTGCTGGTGTTGCAAAACGAGCAGGACGCCCCGCTGCTGGCCCTCAATGCCACGACAGGAGTGACCACCTCGCTGGCTGACGTGGGCCCCGAAGACCTGATCACCTCTGCCGATGGCAAAACAGCGCTGATCGTGGATTACGGCAAGGCTTTTCTGGTGGACACAGCGACCTTGAGCAGGAAAGGCCCCGCCGCCACCTACACCAAGATCAGCAACGCGGCCCTCAGTCCAGACGGCTCGCTGGGGGCCATTGCGGGCGACAGCGGCAAAGTGCAAGTCCTGAGTGCGGCTGCTCCGGCGCGGACCCTGGCCACCAGCCTCAAAGACCCCGGTATCGCTTTTCTGAACAACGCCACCTTGCTGCTGATGGAGGGCGGCAGTCTGGAGCAACTGGCGGTCAGTACCGGGCAAAAGATCGGCGGCCTGCTGAAGTCCCCCCTGGGCGAAGACGCGGTCAACGTGTCGGCCAACGGCGCCGTCATCGGATTGTCTGACGATTACCCGCCCAGTTTGTTTGCAGTGACCCGGCCCGCTGGCAGCACCTTTCTGCGTTTTCCGGCCAGCAAGGCGCAGGGGGTAGGACTGGCTGGAGCGCAGGCCGCCGCCGTGCAATTTGATGAAGGATTCCTGCTGGGCAACCCCAACCGCCCGCTCGATTCGGGCGACGCTTCTGTCCCTGTGTTGGCTTCGGCGGCCGGGGTCACGGTGGCCCTGCTGAAAGGCGATGGCGGCTATCAGGTGGAGGTGGTGCAGGCAGGCAAACTGGTTCCCGGCCCCCAGCTCAGCGACTTCGCTGAGAATCTCCAGCTGTTTCAGCTCAGTTCTGATGGGCGGTTTTTGCTGACCCATGACGGCTTTACGCTGGCTCTGACCGATCTGGCCCGCCAGACCACCGTAACGCACAGCGCCGACGACCTCGACCTGGGTGACGCCCTGCTTGATCTGGCGGCGGTCAGTGGCAACGGCACGCAGATCGCCCTCGTGACCTCTGATGGCTCTGCCCTGAGGGTCAACGGCCAGACGGGTCAGATCACGTCCAGCACCCAACTGCCTGAGGGAACGGAAGCCGAACTGTTGGACATCGCTCCAGACGGCACCATTGCTCTGGGCGTGCGCCGCGACGATCAGGCGGAAGTGTGGCTGTTCAAGAAGGATGCCCAGACGCCGTTTAAGCAACTGGAGTTTTCCGGCTGGGTCGATGATCTGCGCTTCAGCCCGAATGGTCAGGCGCTGGCCCTGAATGTCAGCGGCTCCTATTCCGGCGTGATCGTGCTGGACACCAGCAGCGGCGCAGAACTGGCCCGCAGCGCGGCCCTGAGCATGTACGACGGCGGCCTGACCTGGAATGCAGGCGGCACCCAACTGTTGGTCGGACGCGGCGTCAACGGCAGGCCCGGAAGTGTGACCCTGCTGAACTTCAAGCGCTAAACACAGCTGTCCGGTACGCAGTGACGCGCCGCCCAGCTGTGAAGGCCAGCCAGAAAGAACCCTGAGAACGGTAGGTGGGGCGCGGTGGGCGCAGACTGCCGTCATGACCTCTCCTTCCGCTTCACCTGCCCTGTCTGTGCTTGATCTGGTGCCGCTGGCCTCTGGTCAGAACAGCGCCCAGGCCATCCGGGACACCGTGGCTCTGGCCCAACACGTAGAGTCGTTGGGGTACCTGCGCTACTGGTTGGCCGAACACCACAACATGGAATCTCTGGTCAGCAGCGCCCCGGAACTGCTGATTGCCGCGCTAAGCCAGCGAACAGAGACGCTGCGTCTGGGCGCGGGCGGCATCATGTTGCCCAACCACGCGCCGCTGAAGGTGGCCGAGACTTTCCGGCTGCTGGAGGCACTGGCCCCCAACCGGATTGACCTGGGGCTTGGCCGCGCGCCCGGCACAGATATGAACACGGCCCTGGCCCTCCGCAGATCACGGGAGGCGTTGCAGGCCGATGATTTTGAAGCCCAACTGGCCGAGTTGCTGGCATTTTCTGAACGCGGCTTTCCGGAGCGTCACCCGTTTCAGGGCATCGTGGCCGCGCCCTACGATCAGCCGCTGCCGCCCCTCTGGATTCTCAGCAGCTCTGGACACGGCGCGGCGGTGGCGGCTGAAATTGGCGCGGGACTGGCCTTCGCCGCCCACATCAATCCAGATTTACCCCTGGCGGCCCAGGCCATAGCGCAGTACCGGGCGGCTTTCCGGCCCTCTGCCAGCTTTGCCGGGCCACAGGTGATCGTGGCGCAGTCGGTGGTATTGGCTGAAACCGACGAGGAAGCCGCGCGCCTGGCCCTGCCGCTGGGGCTGATGTTCCTGCGGCTGATTCGCGGCGAGAGCGCTCCCTTTGCCAGTGTGGAGGAGGCGGAAGCCTATCCTTACAGCCCTGCCGAACGCGCCCAGCTGGAAGCCATGCAGCGCACTGGACGGGTGGTGGCGGGCAGCCCGCACACCGTGAAGGCCCGACTTGACCACGTGCTGAGAGTCACGGGTGCCCAGGAGCTCATGATCGGCAGCTTGATGCACCGCCTGGAAGACCGCAAACGCTCCTATGAGCTGCTCTCGGAACTGTACCCTCAGCACCAGGAGGCTGGCCCTTCCTCCAGACACCTGGTCGGCCACCGCTGAACTTGCGTCAGTTGCCCGCCTGTTCGATCTCCCGCAGGTGCCGAATCCGGTCTGCCGTGCCGGGGTGACTCTGCAACAGGTCTTCCACGCGGTTGCCCTCTCTGACCGTGTTCTCGTCAGCCTCTGCATCGTCGGCTTCCAGGCGGGCCAGGATGTCGCGCAGGGGCTTGGTGGTGCCGTACTGCTGCAGCATGAAAGCCCCGGCCACCTCGTCGGCCTGCGTTTCGGCGGCCCGTGAGTAGCCGCGTTGCAGCAGAGCGGCGGGTGCGGCGGCGGCAAAGGTTCCGGCGCTGATCAGGTCGCCCGTGACCACGGTGGTCAGCAGCGTGAGGCCCAGCGCCTGATAGACCCCGGCCAGCCCATGTCGGTGCGTGACATGGCCGGATTCGTGGGCCAACACGCCCAGCAGTTCCCGGTCACTGCGGGCCAGGGCCACCAGCTGATCTGTCATGACGACCGTGCCGCCTGGAAGCGCAAAGGCATTGGCCCCCAGTGGAAATCCGCCGAAGCCGCTGTCACCGCTGTCACCGGGTTCGCCGTCACGCAGCAGCAGGCGGTAGGCGTAGGCTCCGCCCGCCCAGCCCACAATCTGCCGGAACTCGCGCTGCAATTCGGCCTGACGCGCCGCGCTCAGTCTGGACGGCCCCAGGTAGGGCGGTTGATCCAGCAGGTTGACTGTTTCGCGGTCAAAGGTGGTCAGCACAGCGCCCGGAGTGGCCGCCGCCGCGCCGCGTGCCACGGCAGGCAGACCGTAACTGATAAAGCCCCAGACGAACGCCCCCATCAGGCCCAGCGCGGCGAAGGTCAGGCCCCAACTGCCTTCCAGCCGCCGCACGCCGCCCAGGGCACGGTTGCGGCGGGTGCGGCGTTCGGTGGCCCGGACAGCTCCGTCGTCCTGGGTTTCGAAGCGGGTACCGTCCGGAAATTTCAGGACCCGGCGCACGCCCGGCAGCGGCGCTTCGATCGTGATGCGGGAGAGGGGCCAGCGGGCTTCCGTGCCCCCCGATACGCCATCGGCTTCGGCGTACAGGGTGACGGTGTCGGC
>JAQBPF010000265.1 GCA_028287665.1 Deinococcus sp.
GCATTGAGCAGAACCCAAACCCCTCCTGGGCTCATGAAGGGAGTCTTTCCCGTTCAATCGCTGAATTCACGCAAGGGGTCTTCCCACCACTCATCTACTCGCATACCGTCAAAGGTGGAAAGCCCTCACGCTGGGTAGCACTGTGAATTCGCATGTCTGATAGTGGCAAACGTCGCTTTTACTGGGGCTGAATAGTTAGGGTGCATATGCAATGTATAGAGGTTCGGAGTGGACAAATGAGTGACAAAAATGGACAAATGATAGAATGTGCCGACACAGTCGCTGCTCTTGTGTCTGTATGGCGCTCTCATTTGTCCATTTTCTCAAATGTTCATAGAACCAAAAACGCCCGCTAGGCGGGTGTTTTTGGTTTCTCGGGGAGAATGGACTGTTACGGAGTGGACATATACATGGTAAAAATGGACATTCTAAATGGCACGCGACAACAACTATTTAGTAAGCTGACCAATAATGGCGAACATAGGCAGGAACATCCCTGCCACGATGGTACCTACAATACCGCCCAAAAAGACGATCATCAGCGGCTCAATAGCGGCAGTGAGGCTGTCCACTGCTTCATCGACCTCACGGTCGTAGAAGTCACCGACTTTGCCCAGCATCGTATCGAGCGCCCCTGTTTCTTCACCAATAGCAATCATGCTCACGACCATGGGTGGGAAGACCTTGCTGGTCGCCAGACTGGAGCTCATCTGTTCTCCGACCATCACCACATTCTTGGCGTTCTCGATGGTCTCTTCAACCACGGCATTGTTCGCCGTTCCCTTGGTGATCTCTAGGCTTTCAATGATGTTGACGCCGCTCCCGATCAGGAGGCCGAACGTTCTGGCAAATGAACCGATCGCACTCTTTTTCAAGAGGGGACCGAACACAGGCAACCTGAGTTTTATATCATCGATGATCATTCGACCTTTGGGTGTTTTGTAGTACCAGCGATATATAAAGACAAACGCTGCTATAAACACAAAGATCAACAGTCCGCTATTTCGGAGGAAATCAGAAACAGCCATCAGTAATCTCGTAATGAAAGGCAATGGAGCGTCCATCTGAGCCAGAATGCTAGCGAACTGCGGCACGATAGTCGTGAGCAAGAAATAGGTAATGCCAACTGCGAAGACAAGGACGACCACGGGATAAGTCAGGGCGCTTTTAAGCTTGCCACGCAGGGCCAATTCTTTTTCCTGGAAGCTGGCAATCCGTTCCAGGATGCTGTCGAGTGTGCCGCTCGTCTCACCCGCACGAACCAGGTTGATGTACAGACGGTTGAATATCTTGGGATGTTTGGCCATCGCCTCACTCAGAGGCGTACCACTCTCTACATCGTTGCGCAGAATCTTAAGAATAGCTTGAAAGGCTTTACTTTCGATCTGACGCTGCAAAATAGCCAGCGACTGAACCAGCGGCACACCCGCGTTGATCAGAGTGGCTAGCTGCTTACTGAAAATAGCAACTTGTTTAAGGCCAGGTGGCCGGTCAGTCAGACCGGGAATCTTGATGTCGGCGTTGATGCCACTTTTGGGAGCTTTGATCTCCACAATCATCAGATTCTTGGCCCGCAAAGCGTCGCGGACCTGATTGAGGGTTTCGGCTTCCATCTGGGATTTCAGGACCTTGCCACTCTGGTCCCGGACGCGATATACGAAGACCGGCATATAGGCTCAGTATAGTCGGGGGCGTATTGCCTGCACCTTACAGAGCCCGTGGATTCAGATACTGAAGAAGATCAGGGCTCTTGACTACATCAACAACGCCGCAACAGAAGGATGGACCGGCTCCGGACGCCAGAGCAGGCCAGTAGAGTTGCAGAAGGAAAGAACCATGCATGGAGCACCGTCCAATTCACAGTTTGAGCTGAAGCGGCAACTCGGTTGGGCCGTCCAGGCACTCAGGGCCGGGCAGATTGTGGGCTACCCCAGCGAAACAGTCTGGGGACTGGCGGCCCATCTGGCGCGTCCAGGCGCGGTCGAGGCGCTGACGCTGCTGAAAGGCCGTGAAGCAGGCAAACCCATTCAGCTCTCTTGCCTGAACCTGGAGGCCGTGCGGCGGGTGGCCCACTGGAGTCCAGCGCTGGACGCCCTGGCGACCTTCTGGCCTGGACCCCTTACGGTGGTTGCACCAGCGCGGCCCGACTGCCCTGCCGATCTTGCGCCGGGCGGCTGGGTGGGCGTGCGCGTCCCCGATCATCCCGTCATTCAGGGGATGTTGGCCGGATGCGGCGGACTGCTGGCCACCACCAGCCTCAATCCCAGCGGTCAACCTGCCGCACGCACTTTTGCGGAGGCACAGGCCTACGCTTTGGCCGATCTGCTGGTCCCCAGTGCCGAGTTTGAGGACCATGGAGCCGGAACACATCCGGCTGGACTGGCCAGCACTGTAATTCAGTTGCCACCTGCTTCCGGGCAGCCAGCGCGAATCCTGCGGCCTGGGATTCTTTCCAGAGCCGTCCTTGAAGACGCCTTGGCACAGGTGAACATTCAGCTGACGCAGGGATCAACCCCGGTATGAGTGACCGCCTTCCTTCTGGCCCCAGCCATTCGGCCCTGATTGGCGCGGCTCTGTTGGCCGCCGGGCGACCTGTCACGGTGGCCGAATTGACCGAATTGCTTGGCCTCTCGCCTGAGGGGGGCGTGCAGGCGATGAATTCTTTTGCCCAGTCGCTGGTAGACGCAGACGCGGGATTTACCGTGGAGGCCGTGGCGGGCGGCTACCGCCTTGTGGTTCTGCCTGCCCTGGCCGCGCACCTGACTCCTCTTCTGTCGCCGCCGCCTTTGCCTGCGCTCAGTGCGGCTGCCCTGGAAGTGCTTGCCATTGTGGCCTACCGCCAACCTGTCACGCGGGCCGAAATAGAGGCCATGCGCGGTGCGAGTGCCGGAACAGTTGTGACGCTGCAGGAACGTGAACTGATCAAGGTTCTGGGGCGCAGCGACACCGTAGGACAACCGCTGCTGTACGGCACCACCAGTAAATTCCTGCTGGAATTTGGCCTGTCGAGCATTAAGGAGTTGCCTGAGTTGGAAGGCACAGGCTTCTCGCATCTGCTGCGGGGCTGACCTGTGGGGGTGTGGTGAGGTAGGGCTGATCAGCTTCTAGGCAGCTTCAGCCTGGACCTGAAAGCTGAAGGGGCGTTCCAGACGCAAGATTTACCCCCACCGCCTGACGGACTGCCCTCCCCCCCACTGGGCCAAGCCGTATTCATGCTTGTATGTGTGTGTTGAACGTGAGAGAACATGTGAGAGCCTGGCTTTGGCTTTCCCTTCTGACCTATGAGTAAATCTACTGCCAACCTAGAAACCTTCGACTTTTTGGAACTTCTATACATGCTGTCCGGGAGCAAGAAAACCGGTGCTTTGGCTGTGTACCGTCCAGATGGTCTGTTCCAGTGTTGGCTGGAGGAAGGGCGGGTGCGCCAGCTGGAGTTTGGGCTGGTCCAGGGTGGGCCTGCCGTCGTGCAGTTGCTCCTTGATCCACGGGGACGATTTCAATTTGAGGAAGGGCTGACGCATCCTGCGCCCATGATGGACGCCACTTTGGATGAGGTGGCGTTCGAGGTATTGGACGCCCTGCCGGAGCACACGCCGCTGTTTGATGGTCCAGGCCGGATCACCTCGCCGGAGCGGGTGGCCTCTATGCGCTGGACGCTCACCGAAAAAGATGTGCTGCGCCACATTGAGGCCCAGCGTCCTTTGTCTGACCTGATACGGGACGCCGAGACACGCCGGATGCTGGCCAAGTTGGTGCGTATGGGACTGCTGTCTCCGCGCAAATCCCGTGTGGCCCGCCTGAGCATCACCGTGACCCGTGAGGTACGCGGCGTGGCGCTCATCGACGAACTGATCCTGAAACGCTGGAAGGAAGACCTGGTGCGTGCGCCGCAGCAGATCGCCGTCCGGGACGACGCAGGAAACGTCTACACCCTCCCGGTTCGCAGCGGGCCTGATCTGGGCGCCCAGCTCTTTATCCCCACCGACCTCCTGATGAGGACGGGGCTGCGGTCTGGAGACAGCGTGCTGGTTCGCCCCGTCTGAACCCGCCCCCTGGCTCCGGCGGCCCTGGCAACAGTCAGCCCACCGTCTCCTGCGCCACCGGATAGCTGCCGATAATCCGGGCGTAGCTGGCTTTCCGCAGCACCCCAGCCAGGGCCTGCGCCACCTTCGGATCGCGGGCGTCACCTTCGATGTCTATGTACATCAAGTAGCTCCAGGCCCGGTCACGGCGGGGGCGCGACTCGATACGCGAGAGGTTGAGGCCGCGCAATTCGTTGAGGGTTTCGACCAGAAAACCGGGCGTGTGGCGCACTGCGAAGATCAGACTGGTTTTGTGCGGCGCATCGGACGGCTGACCTTCATGGCGCGACAGGATCATGAACCGGGTCAGGTTGAAGGGTTCGTCCTCGATTTCACTGGCCAGGATGTTCAGGCCGTACAGCTCTGCGGCTCGGGCGGAGGCAATGACGGCTTCGTCGCGTGCGCCCCGTGCAGCAAGGTCTTTGGCACTGCCCGCCGTATCGTGCGAGGCGACCGGCTGAAAGTTGTATTTGCGGATCAGCCCGGTGCACTGATCAAGGGCGGGTTGCTGCGACGATACGCGCCGCACGTCCTCCAGGGCCACGCCCGGCAACGCCATCAGGCAGTGGCTGACGCGCACCACCACTTCGCCGATCACGTGAAGTTCAGTATCCGAGAGCAGGTCGATGGCCTGATGAATGGCGCCCATCAGACTGTTTTCGACAGGCAGCACGCCGTAGTTGGCCTCCCCGGATTCCACGGCGCGGGCCACCTCGTGGAAGGTGGGATAGCCGCGACTGGCGACCGTATCTGGCACAGCGTTCAGCGCCGCAATTTCTCCGTAGGCCCCCGGATTGCCCTGAAACGCAACGGTGACTCCAGCCTGTCGGACCTCTTGGCTGGGCGGGGAGGTGTGATCGGGGGAGTGGTTGCTGTCGCCGTGACTCATGGCAGCGAGGCTAGCGCACTGCCAGCTGCCGCGCTGAAAGTGGTCTGGAATTGAACCAGAGCATTCGGCAGAATGCAGAAGAATGGCGTGTTGTTCTCCATTCTTCTGCCCCAGCGGAGCGAGTGAATGGGGTGAGCAGGACGGAGACTGGAGGCAACTCCGGTGCGGTGCCGACGAGGCCGGAATTTGGAGAACTGCTCTAGAGGTGCGCTGCTGGGGCCGCAGGCAACTCCGGGCCTGGCCCGATTCTGAACGTCTTGCCCCAGAACTCTTCATCCGGTACAGAGGCGTCTGTTGGCGCGGTTTACACTTTTGAGCGTGCCCACCACTTCCTTATTGCCCGATCCGATTCTGGACCTTGACGTCTGTGCACTGGCGGCGGCGACTCGCCGGGGAGACCTGACGGCCAGCGAAGTGACGCGGGCCTATCTGTCTCGCCTCCAGGCCCACAACGCCCGCCTGCACGCTGTCATTACCGTGAATCCGCAGGCCGAGGCCGAGGCCGCGCAGCTGGATACCCTCCCCGACGCCAGACGTGGCCCGCTGCACGGTGTCCCCATTCTGATCAAAGACAACATTGATGTGGCGGGGTTGCCGACCACCGCCGGAAGCCTCCTGATGCTGGAGCATGTTCCGGCCACCGACGCGCCTCTGGTGGCCCGGTTGCGGGCCGCAGGGGCCGTGCTGCTGGGCAAGGCCAACCTGACCGAGTGGGCCAATTTCATGACGCTGGGCATGCCCAACGGCTTTAGCGGGGCGGGCGGGCAAACCGTGAATCCCTGGAATGTTCTGCTGGAAGGCAAGGTGCGCGACACGGGTGGAAGCTCAAGTGGCAGCGGGGTGGCCGTGGCTGCCCGGCTGTGTGCGGCGGCCATCGGCACCGAAACCAGCGGCAGTATCGTCAGTCCGGCACATCAGAGCGGCGTCATAGGGGTCAAGCCGACTGTGGGTCTGGTGCCGCGTACCGGTGTGGTGCCCATCAGTTCCAGTCAGGACACGGCGGGCCCACTGACCCGCTCGGTGCGCGACGCGGCGCTGCTGCTTTCGGTGATGGCTGGTCCAGACGAACGCGACGCAGCCAGCCGCCGCCTGCCCGTGCCCGATCTCATTCTGGCCAAAGATGCCCTGGAAGGCGCTCACATCGGCATTATCCGCGATGAACCTCACCTGACTCCTGAAGAAGAACAGGCGCTGGCAGTGGTCGAAACCCATCTGAGGGCGGCAGGCGTCACGCTGCATGATCTTGCCTTTCCTACCCGCGCCCAACTGGCGGGCTGGCACCTGGAGGTGCTGGAATACGAATTCAAGGCCACCCTGAATGCCTATCTCAGCGGCGTGCAGCACGGCCCACGTTCCATGTCGGACCTGTTGGATCAGATTGATGAAGACCCAGCCCGCCTGGCACCCCACGGCCAGACCCTGCTGCACGCCGCCCACGGCACACGCGGCGACCTAAGCGAACGCGCCTATGCCCATGCCCGCCAGCGTGACCTGGACCTGAACGCCACACGCGGCCTGGACGCCCTGTATGCCGATGGTCTGGACGCCATCGTGTTTCCCGGGATTCACGGCTACGGCATCGTGGCCAAAGCGGGCTACCCCAGTCTTGCCCTGCCCGTGCCTCTCTCCGACGGCCTCCCCAGTGGAGTGCTGCTGACCAGCCCAGCCGGAAGCGACGCCCGCCTGATGGCTCTGGCCGCCCACCTCAATACCCTGTTGGGCGGCGTTCAGTTTCCGCCCGACCCCTCAACTACAGACACCCCC
>JAQBPF010000267.1 GCA_028287665.1 Deinococcus sp.
CAGATCACTGAGCACCTGCAAGTCAAAGACATCAACGGCGAGCATGTGGGCACCGTGGATCATCTGGACGGCGACCGCATCAAGCTGACCAAAAATGACAGCCCCGATGGGCAGCACCACTATGTCAGTCTGGCTGATGTGCGCAGCGCCGATGAAGTGGCCGTGTACCTCAGCAAAACCCGTGCCGAATTGATGTAAGCGGGCGGTCAGCAAAGGGGCGGCGTTCTGAACGTCGCCTTCTTTTTGGGCCAATTATGATATAGAGTGAGAAAAATCACATCAGTCCCGGAGGTCTGCAGATGGCCGGAAAATTTGTAGTGAAGCGCAGTGGCGATCAGTTCATGTTCAATCTGCACGCAGGCAACAGCCAGATCGTGCTGACCAGTGAGCGCTATACCTCCAAGGCGGGGGCCATGAACGGCGTGGAATCGGTGCAGAACAACGCCGGAGATACCACACGCTACGTTGCCAGCGACAACGGCCTGCGTTTTAATCTCACGGCCCGCAATGGGCAGGTTATCGGCAGCAGTGAGACCTATTCCAGCGAGAGTGCCGCCCGCGCAGGCATGGACGCCGTTGCCCGCGCCGCTGAAGGGTCAACGGTAGACGACCAGACCTGAGGCCGACGGCCTTCCAGTTGGGGGATCGCCTGGGGCTATGAACCCCACCCTCCGACTCAGACTTCCTCAAGATGCGACGTGATCTGAATTTCCCCGTTCACGCCGTCCTGCTGCACGCTGAAAGTGCCTTCCTTGATCCCTTCGAGGAGGGCAGCAAAGTAAGTGGTCTGCTCGCCCCAGTTCTGCGCCGGAATGCCCCGAAAAGTAAAGGTACGCAGCCGGGTTCCAAAAGCCCGTAGCGCACCCAATGCGCCCTCCAGCGTCAGGCGTTCGCGGGACAGCAGGGGAACCTCGACCTGCCGCACGGCGCTCTGTGCGGCGCGGAGCAGCTTACTGAGACTGCCCTGAGGGTTGCGTGGGCGTTCGCGGCGCGGCAGGGTCATGGGCACGGCGCGGGCGGCAATCAGCCCTTCCCGTTCGCGGCGGCGGGCGGCCAGAAAGCCGACCAGCGCGTCCAGTTCGGCCAGTGCCTCCACGCCTTCCACCATTTCATCCAGCAGCTCATCCGGCCCGCTGTCGTCGGCTTCTTCTGTCTGGATGGGGGGCAGCAGCAGCCGGGCTTTGAGGGCAATAACCCCCGCCAGTGTGGGCAAGAGATCGGGCTGGACGTCGGCATGCAGCGTGTCGAACCTCTGTGTACCAACGCTCTGTGTACCAGAGCCCTGCGCCCACACCAGCACTTCCCGCGTCAGGGTCAGAAGCGGCACATCAGGCGGCGCAACGCGGCCAGAGCGCAGCGCAGAAGCCAGCTCTGCCAGGGTGCCCGTAAAGCAGGGCAGTTGCACGGCAAAACTGGTGTGGAGAGCGGGGGCCAGAGCTACCGCCGCGCCCACACCCGACCCCTCACGTCCCACAGCCCCATCACAATTTCAGGAAGCCGACCTTCTCGCGCGCTTCTTCAAAAACAGGTTGAGCAATGGCGCTGGCTTCCTTCGCGCCCTGCACGAGGGCGTCGCGCACAAAATCGGGGTCGGCACGCAGGGCAGCGGCCCGGTCCTGAATAGGCGTGAGTTCCTGGGCCATGCTGCCCAGAAGCAGCTTCTTGCAGTCTACGCAGCCAATTCCGGCAGTGCGGCAGCCCTGGTACACCGTTTCCAGCGTGGGCAGATCGCTGAACAGTTTGTGGTAATCGCCGATCAGGCACTTGTCAGGGTCGCCGGGGTCGGTGCGGCGCACGCGGGCGGGGTCCGTGGGGGCCACCCGCAACTTTTGCCAGATAGAATCCAGCGGCTCCAGAATGCCGATGGTCGTGGCCTCTCCTTTGCTTTTGCTCATTTTCCCCGAGCCATCCAGCCCCGGAATCCGCAGGGCCTCCTTTTCCAGCACCGCTTTCGGCTCCGGAAACGTCTCCCCAAAAGCGTGATTGAACTTGCGGGCAATTTCGCGGGTCAGTTCGATGTGTTGCACCTGATCCTCGCCCACTGGAACAGTGTCGGCCTTGTACAGCAGGATATCGGCGGCCTGAAGCACCGGGTACATCAACAGGCCCGCCGGGGTGCTTTCCAGCTTTCCGGCCTTGTCTTTGTACTGGGTCATGCGTTCCAGTTCGCCCACCGGGGTGATGACCGTAAACAGCCAGGCCAGTTGCGTATGTTCGGGCACATGCGACTGCACAAAAAAGATGACCTTTTCGGGGTCCAGACCAATGGCCATATTGGCCACCGCCATATCGAAGGTGCGCTGGGCCAGCTGTTTGGGATCGTAAGCACTGGGATTGGTGGGGGCGTGCAGATCCACCACGCAGTAAATGGAGTTCTTGCCCAACTGGTCGCCCAGCTTCACGTAATTTTTCATGGCCCCGAAGTAATTCCCGATATGGGGATCACCTGTGGGCTGAATTCCAGAAAAGACTCGCGGCATCGCAGAAGATGGCAATACAGACGACGGCAGGACAGAAGACATAATGTCGGCAATTCTAGCGGGCCGGGGCGGCAGTGGGCGTGGGCCATATGGCGCAAGGGCAGGGCTAAGGGACGGCGGCTGAAGCGAATGACGGTCACGGCCCCCACCTGTCTATATCCAAACAGATTGGGCGGCCCCATCATGCGGGCCGCCCAATTGAAAAGGAGAGAGGATTAAGGCGTTTCTGTTGCAGGCGTTTCGGTGGCTGGGGTCTCGGTGGAGGGGGCCTCCGTCGCCGGAGTGGCTGCGTCCGTGCCTGTGGCAGGGGTGGCTGCGTCGCTGCCTGTGCCTTCCGCGCCTGCTGCAGGCGTCTTCGCCGGAGTGGCTGGCTTGGGCGTTGCTGCGGTCACACGCTTTTCCTGCGCGGCCAGAATGGTCTTCAGGTTGTCGGTGGGCTTGAGGGCCTCGACCTGCTTGGCCACGTAGGCTGCGCCCACTTCGCTCTTCTTGGTGGCCAACACCTGGGCTTCAATCTGGCTGCGAACGGCGCTCAGGGGCTGGGTGGTCGCACGCTTCAGGTCGGTGACATAGGCCACCGAGTAGCGCGATCCGACCTGGACCACGTCGGTCAGGCTGCCTTCTCCGGCAGTCTTGAGGGTCTTGGCCGTGAACACGGCGGCATTGAGTTCTTCGCCCAGTTTGCCGTCGCCGCCTGTAACGGCTCCGCGCTCGCTGACGGTGCCGCCTGCCCTGGTGGCCGCCTGCGTAAAGTTCTGGCCGTTCCAATCGCTGCGGAAGGCCAGCGCCTGATTTTTGTCCTTGAAGCTGGCTTCGTTGACGGTGCCGCTGGCGGCTGTTTCAAACTGCTTGATGTTTTCCTGGTAGTACTTCTGCACCTCGGCGTCCGTGACCTGAACATCACGCGCACCGTAGGCAGCCAGGGCGGCGGCCAATTCCTGGCGCGTTCCGGCCAGGGGCAACTTCTGATCCTGCGCCACTTTGCGGGCGGCGTAGCCCTGAATCAGTTGCTGAACCACCTGCGGTTTCAGGATGCCGTTGACCAGCTGCGCGGCCTGATCGGCGGGCACCTGCTGCAACAGGCCCGTAAATTGCTGGTTGCCCACCACTTGCCCGATCACTTCCGAGTAGGGGATGTTCTGTCCAGCCACTTTGGCGACCGTGGGATCTTCAGCTTTCCAGTTGATGTCCACGTACTCCAGCTTCATGTCATTGGCGAGTTTGTCGCCCCACGCTTCTACGGCAGCGTTCTTTTTCTGCTCGTTTACAGCCGTCATGACGTCGGTTTTGGCGTCAGCAAAGGGCTTGGGTGCAGGCGCGAGGTACTTCTCGACCTTCACGATGTAAAACTTGTCGCCGCTTTTGATCACGTCGGTCACGCCGCCCTTGATCAGGGCAAATGCGGCGGTGCCAACTTCGGTGGGCAGAGCCACCTGCGCGACGGGGCGGGGCGCGCCGTTTTCGATGGGGCCAAGGGCGCCCCCACGGTCTTTGCCTTCGGTGCTGTTGGCGGTGGCCAGTGCAGCAAAGTCGCCGCCCGCTTTGACCTGTGCCAACAGGCTTTTTGCTTTGGCTTCGTCGGTCACGACGATCTGGCGGCCCACGATACGGGCGTCGCTCTGAAAGTTGGCCTTGTTCAGCGTGTAGTACAGCTGCGCTTCGGCGTCGGTGGCGGGTGCGGCGCTTTTTTGGATGGATTCCACCTTGCGCTGCACGGCCAACCCGTCACGTACCTGCTTGCGGAAGGCGGCGTCGGTCAGGCCCGCGCCTTGCAGGGCGTCCGTCCACTTCTTGTTGTCGGTCAGCTGGTTCTGCTCGCGGACCTTGGTCACTTCGGCATTCACGTCATTTTTGCTGACGTTGATGTCTTTGGCGGCCTGAATGTAGAGCACCTGACGGGCTTTCTGGGCCACGATATAGGTCTTGAAATCGTCGCCCAGCAGGCCCGTATCGGTGCTGCTCAATACGGGATTACTGCGGCGCAGGGCTTCAAGTTCCTCGACGGTTACGGTCTCGCCGTTGACCTTCAGGGCAGGGGTTCCAGTCTGACGGTTAAAGAGGCTGCCGAGGTTCGGCGTGAACTGGTAGGCCATGCCCACCACCAACATCAATGCAAGAACGCCCAGCAGGACGTTCACGACCTTCTTGTTCTTCACTTGATCTCCTTCATGCAAAGTGCTACTTTACCTGAGCTTTGTCGGTTCCGGTCTGGAACTCCGTGCAACATACGGCCAAGCACTCGTAGCTCAGGTGGATAGAGCGTTGGCCTCCGAAGCCAAAGGCCACAGGTTCGAGTCCTGTCGAGTGCACCATCCATCAGTAGGCCCACCGATAAACCAGTCACGTCGCCCTGAGAGGCGGCGTTTCTGTTTGGATCAACCCAGCCTGAGCTGATACAGGCGGAGCGTTGCCCGCTGGAGTTGAGATGAGACCAAAAGCACACGCGCAGGATTCTAGCACGCAAGGTTAAAGGGGCGTGAAGGCCTGAATCCCGTTCTGAACGGTGTTTTTTGTTTCCTTTCTGAGGGAGGCCCTTCAGGTCGCAGTGGCTGCACAGCTGCCCTTTGTGTGCCCCGCCCTGTACCCTAGGGGGTATGACCAACCCTCCTTCCTCCGGCTCGGCTTCTTCTGGTTCCTCTGGCTCCGGTGCTGCGCCCAGCAGCGATATGGTTGCGCTGCTGGCCCGCCTGCCCGGCAGCTACGCTGGCCCCACCCGCCCCGAAGCCGCCCCACACGCCATCGTAGGCGTGGGCGAGGCGACCCTGGCCGTTCAGCTGGCCGAAACGTTGGTGGCCGTGAACTTTACCCGCACAGGCACACAGTTTGTGCTGGACAGTGCTGATGCAGGAGACGCGGCCCGCACCTTTGCCGAACTGGCCGAGGTGGCGGGTGCCAAAGTGCGCCGCGTGAGCACGGGCGGCAGTGCCAGCGAAATAGATGTGCTGGTGCCGGGAGGTCCACTGGCGACCTACCATTTTGCCCAGTTCCTGGCCCACGCCACCGGGCACGGCGATCAGGCCCAGGCCGCCGACGCCCTGCTCACTGATCTGGCCTTCCGCTGCGCTCCCAGTGTGGAGCAGGACAACCCCGCCCGCGATCTGGCGTGGAGCCTGTGGGGCCGCACGCCCCTGCTGCTGGCTGCCCCCGACGCCGAAGCCCTGCCGCAGGCCTGGCAGACCCTGCTGGCCCGCATCGGCAAAACGCTGAGCATTCCGGTCATGGGTGATCCGCTGCCGTTTGTAACGGGAGCATTCGAGGCCCAGCACGAAAAAGGAGACGGCAAGATCGCCCTGATCCTGGGAGACGCCGACCCGGCGCTCATGGTGGCCCGCGAAATTCTGGATTCGCGTATAGATGAAGTGGTCCATGTGCCGTATTTTCAGGAAGAAGTGGGAGGCTACGCGGCTCAGCTGGGCCTGTGGTACTTCGGCGCGTGGGTGGCAGCTTATCTGGCCGAACGCTACGAACAGTCGCCCAACGATCTGGCCATTTTGCGCCGTGCTCAGGCGGTCCTGAGCGGTGAAGCTGCCGAAGACACGCTGAATGCTCCCCGCGAAGATGTGCGCCGCACGCCTATTGTCAAGGATTGGCGCGATGACGGCGAAACCGACGATCTGGACGATGGCGACGACTTCGACGAAGAAGATTTTGATGAGGATATGGACGAGGACGACGATCAGTAAGGCCTGGCCCAGGCACCTCCGTGTGTCCTGTATCTGATCAATCTGTTCTGTGTCCAATCAAATAGAATAGATGGATGACTGCCCTGGCTGCGCCAACCGTGTTGGATCAACTCAAAGCCCTGTCGCACGAGATCCGCTTTGAGCTTGTGCGACATCTGGCGCTGGGGGAGCGCTGCGTGTGTGACCTGGAAGCCCTTTTGGACCTGCCGCAGTCGAAAGTGTCCTATCACCTGGGCATTCTGCGTGATGCCGAGCTGGTGAGAAGCGAGCAGCGGGGCAAGAAGATCTATTACACCCTGCGTCAGGACCAGCTCTTCAGGCTGGGCGGCTCGCTGCTCACCGAACTCTTTGTCCAGCCTGCGCCCCTGACCCATCAACCTCATTCTCTATGCTAGGCAGACCATGATCCGTGTCCTGATTCTCTGTACCCACAATTCGGCCCGCTCCCAGATGGCCGAAGCCCTGACCCGTGAAGCGGCGAGGCGGCTGAATTTTGCCCTTGACGTGCATTCGGCAGGCACCGAAGCCACCCGCGTGAAGGACGAGGCCAGGACCGTGATGCAGGAAGTGGGTCTCAGCCTGGACGCGCAGACCAGCAAAACCCTCTGGGACGTGCCCGACGCCCAGAACTTCGATTACGTGATCACGGTCTGCGATTCGGCCGCCGAAGCATGTCCGGTTTATCCCGGCAACACCCATCGCCTGCACTACCCGTTTACTGATCCCAGCGGCGGCAGTCTGGAGCGGTGGCGAGCAGTGCGCGGTCAGCTCCGGGTTCAGTTTGATGCGTTTGTGGGGGCGCTGGCAGAAGGTCAGCCCGTGCCTGCCAGCTACGAAGACAGCCCTGCTGTGCCTGCGCTCTGATGCTGCCTGTTCAGTCGTCGGCCACGGCCAGTTCGGGCGGTACTGTTTCTGGCAATTCCAGGCCCAACATGGCGTGAACACTGGCCGTCCAGCCCGCATCGTCGAGCGTGCGGTGATGGTGCGCCCATTGCCAGCGGCGGTAGGCGTCGGCGGCTTTCTCCAGGTGGGCATCGTCCTGCGTGGCGTCCAGCAAGGGGTTGATCGGGGGCGGAGCGAGGTGGTGGCGGGTCAGGGCGCCTTCCAGCTCGGCCAGCGTTTTGGGGCCAAAGGCAAAGGCGACCCGGCCCGCCGTAACCCACATTCGGAGGTCCGCTTCCGCGGGCAGGGCGTACAGAATCAGTTCGCCGCCAGGGTGGGGGTCGCCGGGCCGGGTCAACGTCAGGCCCGGCACATTGCTGCCCAGATACTCGGCCACTGCGCCCTCGGCATAGGCACTGGCTCCTGATTTCAGGTGGTGCATGGCCTCTCTGGGGTCCAGGCGGGCAATGGGAGACACGGC
>JAQBPF010000268.1 GCA_028287665.1 Deinococcus sp.
CTAGATTCGTATCAGCGCTCCGCCTTGCAGGCCAAAGGAGAGGCTGTACCGCGCCAAGCTTTCCTACGCCCTACCCCGCCCGGTCTATATCCGGCAACCGCCCCAGCACCAGCGCCTCTAACCGCTCGGCCACGTTCACCAGATGGTCGCCCAACCGTTCCAGATTGCGGGCCATGCGTCCGGCAGTCAGGGCCACTTCGGTATCTTCGGGGCGCTCCAGCAGGCGCGTGAGGCTGGCCCGCTGCATCTGCTCGTACAGCGCGTCCACCTGCTCAAAGTCCAGCCGCATCACTTCACGGGCGGCGGGCAGATCCCGTTCGGCAAAGGCGTAGGCCAAGCGCTCCACCATTTCGGACAGCAGGCGCACCAGTGGCAGGGCGTCTTGCAGGGTGGCGCTGCGGGTGCGGGGGGCCAAAGCCTCCAGATCACGCGCCACCGTGAAGGCGTAGTCCCCCACGCGCTCCAGATTGGTCAGGCTGCGGAAGACCAGCAGATGAAAGGCCAGCTCATCGGCCGACAGGCCCAGGGCGAAGGCGTGCAGGCAGGCGTCTTCGATCTCACGCTCCAGAGCGTCGGTTTCACGTTCCAATTCATGCGCCCGCAGCGTCAGACCCGCGAATTCGGCCCGGTCATTGGCGTCGCGCACGGCGTCCAGCTGTTCAAGCGTAATGCTGAGCATCCGCAGAAAGCGGGCCGTAATATGTGCGCTGCTCTCTTTGCCGCCATCGATCCTGGTTGTCACGCCGCCCCTGCCATCATGCTGGCAGTATGGTAGCGGGTTGTGATGGGGGGGTCAGCACACCATGAGGGTCGGCAAGGGTCGGAAGGCCAACACACTCACAGGAACGGCACCCCTCTGAGCGCGGCGGCGGAGAAGAACCGCCATGTACGACAAGCCGATGCGGGCCACGTTCATCTGCAGGTGTGCGACATCAGCGAGGCGCAGGCCCACACCTTGGCCCAACTGTTTGCCGGAGGCAGTGCCGAAAGCAGCGACGCCCACCACGCCTGGTACGGCCAGCACGAGGTTTTTCAGCCCCTTGCCGGAAAGTAAACGCCGGGAAGGAAGCAGAGTGAGCAAAACCCCGCCCAACGTCAAGACGGGGCGGGGTCGGAACTTGTGGATTCAGCGATCAGCCGAAGCGCCCGGTCACATACGCCTCGGTGCGCTCGTCGCGGGGGCTGGTGAAAATCTGGTCGGTGACGCCATGTTCTACGAGGTCGCCGTTCAGGAAAAAACTGGTGGTGCCGCTCACACGGGCCGCCTGATGCATGTTGTGGGTCACGATGATGATGGTCGTGACCTTTTTCAGATCGCTCATCAGGTCTTCAATTTTGGCCGTGCTGGCGGGGTCAAGGGCACTGGTGGGCTCGTCCATCAGCAGGATTTCGGGTTCCACGGCCAGGGCACGCGCAATACACAGCCGCTGCTGCTGTCCACCCGACAGGCCAGTGGCAGGCGTTTTCAGGCGGTCTTTGACCTCTTCCCAGAGGGCCGCGCCACGCAGGGAGCGTTCGGCCACTTCCATCAGTCGCTTGTTGTCGCGGATGCCTGCCAGCTTCAGACCGCTGACCACATTCTCAAACACGCTCATGGTGGGAAATGGGTTGGGCTTCTGAAACACCATGCCCACACGGCGGCGCATGTTCACCGGGTCTACGCCGGGGCCGTACACATCCTCGCCGTCCAGCATGATTTTGCCGGTCACACGTGCGCCGGGGGTCAGGTCGTGCATGCGGTTGATGGCCCGCAGGAAGGTGGTTTTGCCGCATCCGCTGGGGCCGATCAGGGCGTTGACCGAGCCGCGCTGCACTTCCAGATGAACATTTTTGACGGCCTGTTTGGTGCCGTAGAAGATATTGACGTCGTGTGCGGTCAGGATGGGAGCAGAGGTCATGATGGGAAACTCCTTGAGGGCTGAGATAAAGAGAAACGGCGCGGCTTTACTTGCGCTGGCGGGTCACGTAGCGGGCAAGCATGCTGGTGGCGAAGATCAACAGGATCAGCAGCAGGGCTCCGGCCTTTGCCAGACGCTGGTTTTCGTCGTAGGCGCTGGTGGCTCCCCGGTAGATTTCGAGGGGCAGGGCGCTCATGGGCTTGCTGGGATCAAAGTTGACGTTGGGGTTGCCAAAGGCCGTAAAGAGCAGCGGCGCGGCTTCTCCGGCCACGCGGGCCAGCGCCAGCATGACGCCTGTGATGATGCCCCCGCGTGCGGCTGGCAACACGATTCGCATGATGACCAACCACTGCGGCAGCCCCAGCGCCAGCCCCGCTTCGCGCACGTTCAGGGGCACCAGCTTCAGCACTTCTTCGGTGGTTCGCACGACAATCGGAATCATCAGGAAGCCGAGGGCCAGTGCGCCCGCCAACCCGCTGAAGCCGAAGACCAGCACGATCAGGCCGTAGGCGACCAGACCCATCACGATGGCCGGAATGCCCGCCAGCACGTCGCTGATCATGCGGATGGTAGGCATCAGGGGGTGACGGGGGTACTCGGCCAGAAAAATCCCGCCTGCCACACCCACCAGCACGCCGATCACGCTCGCCATCGCCAGCATGGTGACGCTGCCCAGAATGGCGTTCAGCAGGCCGCCGCCCGTTTCGCCTTCAGGGGCCGGGGTCTTGGTAAAGAAGTCCAGATTCAGTGCGCCCACGCCCTCGCGCAGCAGGTACAGGAAAATCAGGATCAGGGGCGCGACCACAGCCAGCGTTGCCAGCAAGATCAGGCCGCCCATCAGGGTGTTGCGGATACGCCGGGCCGGAGACAGCTTGGCCGAAGAGCGGGAGACGGTAGACAGGGCCGTACTCATCATTGGATGCCTTTGGGAGTGAGTCGGGCAATGATCAGGCGGGCCACGTAGTTCACGATCACGCTCAGGA
>JAQBPF010000272.1 GCA_028287665.1 Deinococcus sp.
ATCATCTGGCGGCATGTGTTTCCGCAGGCGCTGCCCTCAGCGGCGGTGCTGACCACCCTGGGCATCGCCTGGTCCATCCTGACCGAAACGGGGCTGAGCTACCTGGGGCTGGGCATTCAACCCCCACTGGCCTCCTGGGGCAACATGCTCCAGAACGCCCAGACCTACTTCTGGGTCAAGCCCGCGCTGGCCGTCTATCCCGGTGTTCTGATCGCTGTG
Organism: Deinococcus sp.; assembly: GCA_028287665.1. Lineage (GTDB taxonomy): Bacteria > Deinococcota > Deinococci > Deinococcales > Deinococcaceae > Deinococcus. Next base: position 220 of record JAQBPF010000272.1, read on the forward strand.
GCGGTGCTGTGTTTCAACCTGCTGGGCAATGTTCTGCGCGACCTGACCGATCCCCGGAGTCAGCCCTGATGGCCGCTTCATTAGGTGCGGCTCCAGAGTCGGATTGGTGGGGAGCAACTTGCCTGGACCTGGCTGGGGTCTTGCCCCAGCTCCGAATTGCTGTCTATGCTTCCGGCGGCTCGGGCTACCACCACGCCGCCCTGATTGCTCAGTGGGGCGGCGTTCCCGAACCGCTGGACGCCGCCCGTATCTGTGCGGGGGAGCTGGATCACTACGACGTGTTGGTGATGCCGGGCGGAGGACTCCAGGCCATGGGCGGTCTGGTGCAGCCACTCGGCGAAACTGGAGCGGCTCACATTCAGCGCTGGGTCGAGGCCGGTGGGCTGTATGTGGGGTCCTGCGCGGGGGCCTTTCTGGGCGCACGGCTCTCAGATCACTTTTTGGCCACCCAGCCTGAAGCGCGGGGACTGCGTCTGCTGGACCTGGAGATGGCCAATGCCGCCGACGGAGGTCTGGGGGGCCTGAATTCGCCTGGTGTGGGTGTGGTGCAGGCAGAGTTGACTGACCCTGCACACCCCCTGGCCCGTGGCCTTCCCACACAATTCCCCATCGTTCATTACAACGGCCCCTGCTTTCGGCCCGCGGCAGGCTCAGGCCTCTCTGGAGCCGTGACCTGGAAGGCGGCCACAGCGCAGTTCACGCCTTGGGAGGCGAGTTTGCCGGGGGCCGCAGACGAACGCAGTGCTGCCCCTCAGGTGGGCGCGAGTCTGGCGGCAGAAGCCGGACAACTCGCCGTTTCCGGTCCCTGCGGTCAGGGCCGCGTGGTGCTGTTCGGCTCGCATCCGGAATTTGGCTTCAGTGTGCTGCAACTGGGCTGGGGGGTGGCCGCCCGTCTGCTGGCCAATGCATTGGCCTCTCAGGTCAGCCGTCCACACCCGACTCCACTTGCTCCCCCTGCTGTCTTGCCGCAGGCGGTTGGCCGGGAGTCGGTGCTCGCCAGTGCCCAACTGCTGGCCCAGGCGGCCCGGCGCTTCGATTCGCTTCAGCACCGTGCCCCCGACCTCAGCGCTGCTCCGGCCTTTATGGGTCTGGATGCACAGGCGGTGTGGACGTTGGGCCTCCGTGAAGCGGCCACGGCGGCACAGGCAACAGCTGCCTACCTGACCGAGCTCGTGCAGCAGCCAAACTTTGTGGCTCTTGCCCGCTGGATAGACCATGAACCTGCACCCGCCCAGGATTACGGCCTGGTGGGGTTGGCGCAGTTGGCCCGGAGCATTCACGCTCTGCTGGACCGGGCCGAACTCCGGCTTCAGTGGCCTGTTCCGGCCCAGACCTTTCCTTACGACGCCTGGGAAGATCACCCCTACCACCTGCTGGTCAGCTCTTACCTCAGTGCCGCTGGCCTGAGCGCGAGCGCCAGCCTGGCCGCTGGCATTCTGGGGCGGCTGGGTGGCGCTCAGGCCGTGCCTCATCCCCTCGCTTCCGCTGACTTCGTCTCACCAGTTCTTCCCCAAAGGAGTGCGTTATGACCGACCTCAAAGATGCCCCCATGCAGCAAAAAAACTACACCGGCTATAAATCCTTCTCCTATCTGGAAGCGGGAACGGATTACAAGGTCTGGCCGCTGAGTGCCGAGCTGAACCGCGTGCCCAGCCGAAAGGTGGCTGTCAGCCACGAGGAAGAGGCACGGGTCCGCCGATTGTTTCAGGAGCACCTGATGATCTCGCTCCACGACCACTGCTTTATTGCCCCCGAAGACCTCTCGCAGTTTCTGGAATTCCGCCGCTGGGGGCGCGACTTTACGGGATACGAAGGTCTGAGCGTGTCGGGGCTGGACGCCGTGTTCGACAACCTGATGAACGGCACAGCCATGATCACCTCGCGCGGGGGCTGGAAGTGGGATGACGTGATTTACGACATGGGCATGCGCCTGTCTGACATTGCCCACCAGGAGATGGTGGTGCACTGCAAGACCACCCAGGACATCGTGGACGCCAAGAAGAACGGCCAGATTGCCTTCATCGTGTCTATGGAAGGCGCGGCGATGATCGAGAACGAACTGGACCGCCTCGATATTCTGTACGGCCTGGGCGTGCGCTGTATGGGCATCGCCTACAGCGAGGGCAACGCCCTGGGCAGCGGGCTCAAGGAACCCCGTGACGGCGGCCTCACCACCTTCGGACGGCAGGCGGTGAAGCGCATGAACAAGCTCGGGATGGCCATTGATGTCAGCCACAGCGGAGACCAGACCTCGCTGGACACCATCGAACTCAGCGATAAGCAAATTTACATCACGCACGCCGGAGCCCGAGCCCTCTGGAATTCCAACCCCCAGAAACCCGATGACGTGATTCAGGCCTGTGCGGCCAAAGGCGGCGTGATTGGCATCGAGGCCGCCCCACACACCACCCTGACCGAGAAACATTCCCGCCACAGCATCGAATCGTTTATGGAGCACTTCGAGTACTGCGTGAATCTGGTGGGGATCGATCACGTGGCTTTTGGCCCCGACGTGCTGTTTGGCGACCATGTGGGCCTGCATACCGCCCTGACCGAAGCCCTGTCTATCGGGGCGTCCAGAGGCCACCTGAGTTACGAAAAGGTGCCCTACGTGGACGGCATCGAAAACCCAGCGGAGGCCTTTCCGAACATCGTGCGCTGGCTGGTCAAGCACGGGTACAGCGACGGCGATATTGCCAAGGCGGTGGGCGGCAACGTGATGCGTGTGCTGAAGGAAACGTGGGCCCGGTGAGTCAGACCCTGGAAGTCAATGGCGTCCGGCTGGTGTATGAGGACGGCGGGCAGGGCGTTCCCATCGTAACTCTGCATGGTGGGCCGGGCATGGGCAGCCGGGCAGGAGACTGGGCCGCCTTCCAGCCGCTTACAGATACCTACCGACTGATTTCCTTCGATCAGCGCGGCAACGGGGATTCGGAGGGAGCCGAGCCGTACTCACACGCGCAGTTCGTGGCCGATCTCGAAGCGCTGCGCCAGAAGCTTGATCTGGGCAAGATCGTGGTTCTGGGCGGCAGCTACGGCGGCTTTCTGGCCCTCGAATATGCGCTGGCCCACCCCGAGAATCTTCACGCCGTGATTCTGCGGGATACGGCCGCCAGCAACCGTTTTCAGGACATCAGCAAAGAGCGGGCGATGGCCAGTTCGTTTCCGATGGATGAGGCCACGCTGGACCGATTGTTCTCTGGACAAGTCCGCGATAACGATGATTTCCGCGACAGCTTTGCCATGATTCAGCCGCTCTACAATGTCATTTACGATCCTGAGGAAAGTGCGAAGAGACTGGCCGCCATTCCTTTCCGCTATGAAACCCA